>JBAYJF010000022.1:0-17681 GCA_041665245.1 Candidatus Margulisiibacteriota bacterium
AGCGATAATTCCTGCGCCATTTTATTTTCTGTACCCTGGCGAAGTGGCGATGGCCGGGGGCGAGGTGAAGTATGTAGAGACCAGCGCGGCAAACGGTTTTAAAATAACCGCGGCCGAGCTTGAAGCCAATATTACCGCAAGGACGAGATTATTATTTTTAAACACGCCGCTTAATCCGGTCGGATCGGTCTATTCCGAAGCCGAATTAAAGGAGTTAGCGGTCGTTCTGGAAACGCATGCCCAGGTTGTGATAATTTGCGATGAGATATACGAGCGATTGGTATTGGATACAAGCCATGCGAGTTTGTGGGTGGTTGCGCCGGCGCTGCGGGATCGGATCCTTACGTTCAATTCGTTTTCAAAGCCTTCCGGTTTAAGCGGTTTGCGGATCGGTTGGATGCAGGGGCCGGCAGATATTATGGCGGCAGTAAAAAGGATGAAAGCTTCGATGAGTTATAACACCAACACATTGGCCCAGGTGGCGTTGCGGGAGGCGCTATCGAGCCAAGATCTGTTCGATAGGGAGATGGATATTTTAAGGGATCGCCTGAGAGCGGGAAGAAATATTCTGTTCGATCGGTTAACAGATATGGGATTTTCGATCCCTGCTGCCCCGGCCGGTATGTTTTTATTTCCACAAGTTCCGGAGAGCCTGCAGATCCCGCGCCTGGCAATTGAAGAGCAGACAGAGCTTACAAGAGCCGAGCAGTTTGCCCATTGGCTTATTCCGTTTGCGGTGACCGTTGCTCCCGGGGTGGATATGGGAGTAAATGATCGCTTCAGGATCCTTTTTGCCCTCGAAGAGCAGTCGATCGAAGAGGGGATGGATAGGATTCAGAGAGCGTTAGCTTCTGTTTAGGGTTGATGTATAATATGCCCATATGATCGGACCTGACAAACAAAGCGCCCTTGAAGAAAAACTGCAAAGGCTCGGCATCTCCAAAAGCAATGTGATCGAAAAATTTATCTGCTCCGGCGGGCCGGGCGGACAGAATGTTAATCGGGTCGCTACCTGCGTTTATTTGAAACATCTGCCGACGGGAATCGAGATCAAAATGGCGCGCGAGCGCTCGCAATCGCTCAATCGCTTTTTAGCCTGGCGGCTTTTGGCGGAAAAGATCGAAGAGCGCACTCTTGGTATCAAGAGCAAACAACGGGCGCTGGCCGAAAAGATCCGAAGGCAAAAAAGAAAACGCTCGCGGCGGGCTAAAAACAAAATGCTGCAGGATAAGAAGATGCAGGGGGAGAAGAAGAAGTTGAGGGGGAGGCCGGTGGGGGAGTAGGTGGACTAGAAGGGAAGAGAAGTGCAGTGCAGTAAGGGACATGAAATAAATGTTAATCAAAAATATGTTTTGATTCAAAAATACCTAGAAAACTTTTTACTTCAAAAATATTTATTTTTATCTTTTCGTCAGTTTTTGCGCAAACAAAAAATGCATTACAGGCGTTTTTAAAATCTTGATAGAATTCATCCAAAATAAAAATAGGATTATTGTTGATTTTTGTTTGTAAGTGAATAATTTCTTTCTTTAATTGGCTAATATTTTGTTTCATTGTGGAACGGACTATTTGAAAAAGACTTCTATTGTTATCGAAAATATTCTCTGTATAGCTATGTATTAAACCGCATCTTAAACCAATATAAATATATTCGACATTATAATTACTATTTAGGGGCAATAAGTATTCCTTGAGAAAACTTATGTAATATTTGGAGTTTGGGCCGGTAATTTTCCCCTCAAGCCTTGTATCCCCTGGGTAGAGGCCTTTGAGCTTGTTGAAAGTAATCATATCGATTGCTTCGACCCCATACCTATAAGTTTTTAAGCAATCTATCGCACACAACATTAATATTAAGGCCCCAAGATTTGCGTTCCCCTTCATGGCAATATTGATATCACTCAACATAGAATTATTAAACGCATTTTCTAAGGTTGATACGTAACTGTTCAATTCTTCTGGCGAGGGGTTTGTCATGCGGATTTCTCCTAAATATTATTTTAAAATGTTTTATGTTTCTTTTGGAAATTCCGTTGGAGTTGTTTCCCAAAATGTGAGTAAGATTAGGATTCCACTAACAAATAAGTAAATGGCAATTGTCCAATCTATAAAGACAAAAAAGCTATGCCATGGGGATATAAAAATAACATAAAGCAAACCGATAAACACTGCCCAGCTCCAAGGGATGCTGGCTGGAACGGAAACTCCTGTCCCAATTAATTGACTAGCTAATATTATTTCAAGTAATATCCATTGATTGCTATCAAATTGCAACGCCCATCCGTAAACAAAGAAAAATGAAATAGCAAAATGAGCTACTGAAATTCTGAATGAGTGAAACCAATTTCCCCAAGTACTGAAAGATATTGGGCCAGCAACCGCAGGGAAAAATATCAATAATCCAATTATTGGCATACTAATAAAATGATCAATTCCAATATTCATTGAACGTGAAATGAAAGGCAACGATTCAGCAAATGAATTAATCCATAGTAGTATGTGTGGGAAATATAAAAGGATGAAGAATGCGAAAAAGAACAATGAATAACCAAACAACATATATAAACCCGATAGTAGTTTGATTATAAAACTCTTATTCATATGTATAAGTTTCGTTACGGCTTACAGTTGCTTACCGTTTCATTGTGTCCACATTCTCCCACCACCACCTTTGAGTGTCAAACCGGGAAAGTCATATTAATCCTTGCCAACTACCTTGCTTCTCCTTCCTTTGAGGTGAAAAAATGAACAATTTACTGCCGGAAGAGAGGATCGAGAGACGAATTTTGGTCATTCGTGGCCAAAAAGTGATGCTGGATCGCGATTTGGCGGAGTTATACGGAGTTTCAACAAAAAGACTAAACGAACAGGTAAAAAGAAATATTAGGCGTTTTCCTGCCGATTTTATGTTTCAATTGACGAAAAGCGAGCTGATTGAACTGGTCGCAAATTGCGACCGGTTCAAAATTTATGAGGGGGATAATTCAAGGTCGCAAAATGCGACCTTGAAACAAGGGCATAACCTTAAATACTTTCCTTATGTCTTTACCGAACAGGGGGTAGCAATGCTTTCTTCGGTTTTAAACAGCGAAAAAGCTATTGATGTGAATATCATAATTATGAGAACCTTTGTAAAACTCAAGAATATCCTTTCAACTCACAAGGAATTAGCCCATAAATTCAAAGAACTCGAAGCCAGGATGGATAAAAGTGATGAGAAGATTTTCGCTATCTTTGAAGCTATTAAACAACTTATGACCCCACCCGAAAAACCGAAAAGAAGAATGGGGTTTATTGCCGGAAGAGAGGATTAGTCAGGTGGTCGCAAATTGCGACCACCTCAAGGAGAGAGTTTAAACGTTATAATTGTGCGAAATTTTAAGGATGTCACAGATTGTGACTTCCTCAATAATGAAAATATTTAACCTGCTATGCTATACTTTTTATGATGTACTATGCAGAAGTATTTGATGCGTTGAACAAAAACAATGTCCGATACCTTGTCGTTGGGGGTATTGCCGTAGTTTTGCATGGATTTGTTCGAATGACCGCTGACCTTGATCTAATCATTGGATTGGACGAAGAAAATGTTCGTAAATTCCTGGATGTCATGAAAAATATTGATTATAAACCAAAACTTCCGGTCAATGCTGAAGAGTTTTCCGATCCCAACGTAAGGGAAGGATGGATAAAAGAAAAAAACATGAAGGTTTTTTCGTTTATCCATGCCAAGGATGATTACAAGATAATTGATGTTTTTCCGAATGAACCGATTCCGTTCGCAGATGCCTACAAACGAAAACAGGCGATAAATGCAGGTGGTATAAATGTGAATGTTATCTCATTTGACGATTTGATAATCCTAAAAAAACAATCGGCTAGAGGGCAAGACCTTGATGATATTAAGATGCTTGAGGAGCTAAAAAAGAAGCGTGGCTAATAAAGAAAATATTACCCAATGGTTTGGATTAAAACTAGATAAAGAGCGACTCTTTGAATATTCAAAAATGCCGATCGTTTCCCGCCTCAATTGGCTTGAAGAAGCCAATAAATTCCTCCATTCAGTTACCGATCCAAAAATAAAAGAATCCTGGCGCAAACAAAGAGAAGGCAAACTTTAAAATTTTGTTTCAATGTCGCAATTTGCGATATCCTCAAAAAACTACAATATAATTAAATAAATGGAGGTCACAATCTGTGACCTCCAAATAACCTGAAATTTCATCAAATATTAATCGATAATAATATGTAATTAATCGACTGCCGTTGAAGGCACAAAGGAGATAAAATGAACATTGCAGAAGTATTTAGAGTAAAACCAACCATTGCTCAAAGAGTTGCAAGTGAGAGAAAAAGGCTAGCCGCGTATGAAGCAGGCAAACTGCCTACTGCAGCCAAACCAATGATAACCCATCCAACATTAGGACCGGTCCCTGCAAAGATGGACTTAATTCAAATCCATCAAGGTATGTTTGTTACCACCGTAGAAGGATTGGTCCCGGATTTTGATGCCATCCCGTCAAGAAGGTTTATTGCTCCAGAAAGCGGGCCGGCCACGACTCAAACCCTTGAGTGGGTTCAGCATCAAGCAGGGATGTTTGTTACTTCCCAGCCGGAATGGGTTGCCGAAAAACTTCCGCCGGCTGATCATAGGGTTGTAGTAGGTCCAGATGGAACCGCGGTTAGCGAATTTCGAGCCCATATTGTAGATCATGGGATTACTTCGATTCCTCTCTGCCATGATGGATATGTTCCTGACGGAGCAGTAGGAAATAACGGTACATTCGTAGGTCGCGCCAGCGGCGGCAGCGGAGTATACCCGCAAGAATGGTCATTAATTTAAACAGTAAAAATTAATAGTCTTCCCTTGTTTTCTGACTTAGAGAAGCCGTATTTGCCCCGTATCCACTCCAACGCCTCCCGGCTGTAAAAGAAGCGATGGGTCAAGTCGTTCTTATAAGTCCACTTTGAGAAATCGGTTTTCTCTGTATAAAGCTCCGTCATGCAAATTAACGCTCCGCCGGGATTCAGCCGCGACCGTAAAAGCTTAAATTCATTTGCTGGCGAGCGAAAATGCTCAATTACTTCGCACGCTACGATATAATCATAAGCCTTTTCTAATAATTTCGGGTCATCGTGAAAAAAGGGGTCGTAAGGGGAAATATTATATCCCTTTTCACGCAAGAGATTGGTTATATTTGGTATTGGGCCTGCACCAAAATCAAGGCCCGTATGAGAAAGAGAGAAGCTACAAAGAACCGCGTCAACTATTGGCGCAATAAAAGTGCGATAACCGGGATCATTTACATCATTATTGTGTAATTCATAACGGTTTTTTTCGGCTTCTTGCGACAAAGCTTCATTCGGGTCGCGAAAGACCGAATGGCACCCGCCGCATTTAAAGAAGTTGATTCCACGATCGGTGCAGAAAAAATCAGCTGGGGCAGAGCATAGAGGGCATTTTGAATTTGTCATAATGATACAATAAAATTATAACATGCTAGAATATTCTGAAGATGAATAATTTCATGGTCGAAGCAATCTCAGAAGCAAAAAAGGGATTTGGGGAGGGTGGTATCCCGATCGGATCGGTCCTGGTCAAGGACGGTAAAATAATTGGCCGCGGACACAATAAACGGGTTCAGGAAAATAATCCGATCCTCCATGCCGAGATCGATTGCCTCCAAAATGCCGGCCGGATCGGTTCCTATAAAGATACAACCCTTTATTCAACCTTAATGCCATGCTACCTCTGTGCCGGCGCAATTGTGCAGTTCGGCATAAAAAAGGTCTTTGCCGGCGAAGCTGCGACCTTTCCAGGTGCGGCAGAGTTTATGCGCTCGCATGGAATTGAAGTCGTTGATCTTGACCTTGATGAGTGTAAGAAACTGATGCAGGAATTTATCCGCAAAAACCCCGAACTTTGGAATGAAGATATTGGGTGCAGCTAATTGAAACTGCGTTTGATCTGAAATTTTCCTCCAATTAATCAGATAATAGTTCATGCAAGTCAGAGCGCCAAGAAGAGTATGGATCATTGATCAGACCGGCGGGAAACTGTTTCCTTACCCGCCGAATAAATATGGGAAAATTGTACAGCAGCTTGTGCGTGACCCGGCAATTGAGATTGCTAACCCCAGAGAACTCAAACATCCGCCTGCCTTGCTTCCCTCTTCTAAAAAGTATATTAGATATGAACATGGGGATCCATTGGTTTGCACGAAAATTGAAGACCCAAGTGTTGATGCCGAATATTACCGCCACCATGCTGAATATCACAAGACTTCTATGCAGGCGGCAGAAGGGGCAGAGGCGTTGCCGATCGTTTTGGCCGATTCGCATGAATTTACCCTGGGTGCTTTTACCGCGCTTGCAGGAATGCATCCGAATTTGCAAATGCTTTTCGCCGATACCCATTTAGATAGTGATTCTGATTCTTTTAGCCCCAGCGGATTTATGCGTTATGCTATCGACCAAGAATTAATTTCCCCCAGTGCGATCCAAATGTTTGGTTCTGCCGCCCTAACTTATCAAACTACTCCTGGCAAGAAAAGGATATTTAGGGTAAGCCATGATTTAATGGACCAATTCCCAACGTCAATTATTGAAAGAATATTTAGTCGAAATAAGGGCTTAATTCAAGAGACAGTATCGACTGACGTTCTAATAGAAACTGGCAGGGTTTGTATGCCGGGAAAATGGGATCAGGCAATAATTAATAGAGTGCTTTCGTCAGACGATGGAATAAGTCAGCTTTTTGAAATTGCCATGATTCTATGGGAGAGGATCTATCTTTTTAAAAGCGGCTGCTGGGTCGACCTTGACCAGTTATGTAAAAGAGTCGATTATCATGGGAAACCGGTATTTTTTAGTTTTGATACGGATGTTTCGATGTTTATGAACCGTGATCCGGAAGAGGTTATGGGCAATATGACCGATTCACTCAGAACGGGCCGGTTAGTCGGAATGCACGTTACCGAAGCGGAATCCCGAGATACCCTTTGGAGCGCCGAACAGATCTATCAAGTAATGCGAACTGCGATCTTTAACGGCTCGGTATACAGCTAGAAAGATCTTATCCCTTATTTGCTCTCTTTTCTCTCTTTAATGCCCGTTTTTCTTTAAGTGATAATTTTGCGACTTTTTTTATATTCTTGTTTGCGCCTTGTTCTTTGTTAGCCATGCTTATTCCTCCTATTTGATATATTCAACTATGCAATCATACCCGTTTCGCGAAATGAATTCAATATTTTTGTGTTTGACAACCACTACAACTAGTTGTAGTGTGTGTAGTATGACAATTAAAAAGAAACAGAGAGTGACTCTTTTTATGAATCCTGCGATCGCTAAACATGCCAGAGCCCAGGCCATTATTGAAGAATTAACTTTGACTATCCTTATTGAAAAGGCGTTACTTGCATATTTGCCCAAAGAGACAGTAATTAAGAAGGTTGTTTTATGCGAATAAACAGAATAAACCGCGGAGCAGGAATTTTAAAAACATGAAACAACTCATGATCTGGCCGCTGATCATGATTTTTTGTTGTCAATCCGCAATCTTTGCCCAAACTTTTGATAAAGAAAAATTACTCACCCTTAAACCGCTTTGTTCAGAAATGATCAATAAGCTTTCGTCGGACTTTAAAAGTAATCATCTATCGGCTATTGGCGCCACGCAATCATATATAGATAGTGTCAACAATGGGGCGGTGAGCAATATTGTTCTCGGCCTATGTGATTATTAAATCCCGGAGAGAGCGAGAAGATAGCTGCTGTGGTTGGTATCCCGTAATGAACGAAGGAGGAAAAAGAAATGGTAAGAAATGTGCTTGTTGCAGTTGCTTTGATGGTTCTTTTATTTGGATCTGAGTGTTTGGCTTTTCAGCCGGCGGTCATAGGCGGAGTAAGGGGTGGGGTTGCGCTGGGGTTAATGCTTGAAAGCGGCCTCTCAAACAGTACGGCATTAAGATTGGGATTTGAAGCCAATACTTCGAATACGCCGGGGATCGTCTTTGTTGGAGGAAAATGGTTTCTTGGCAATGTTGGCAGAGTTCCGATGTCTTTGAGCGGCGGTTTGGTCGGGTATTTTGGCAATAGGGCAGCAGCCGGTCCGTATATTTCCTTAATATTTGATCGGTTTCTCGACGTAGCGCCCCTGTTCCTGGAATTTGGGATAGATGTCGTTGATTCCGGTAATTTACAGCTGCAACTCGGGTATAAAATTTAATTAAAAGAGAAAGATGAATAAATGGAGGAACAGAAAATGAAAAAAAGATTTTACGGTTTTTTAGGATATGTTTTTGTATTTGCGGTTTTGGCTGTTGGGTTAGCCGGATCGGCTCAAGCGGAGATCAGTGTCAATATTAATATTGGCCCGCCTCCCATTGTAGTGGCGGCACCTGTGGAAGTGGTCATGATGCCGACCGGGATCTATTTTGTTCCGGGTATTAGTTTTGACGTATTTTTCTATAACGGTTATTGGTGGTCTCCTAGGGGTGATCGCTGGTACAGGTCAGGGCAATACAACGGTCCGTGGGGTGTTATTCAGCGAAATTATGTTCCTGCGTATCTGTTTAAAGTGCCTAAAAATTACCGCGAAGTATATAAAAATATTCATCCCATGAATTATGGGCAATGGAAAAAGCACTACCAGCCGCGGGCAGTTAATAACAAGGCACCGTCTAGTGATCGCGGACAGGGGAAACAGCACGGAAATAATAAAGGCCATGGTGGAAAACATTAAACACAGCTAAATAAGAAAAAATGGAGGTGAAAAATAGAAAAGGAAATATGAAAATAATAAAAGGAGAAATAAAAATGAAGAAATATGTTAATTGTCTCGTTGTTTTAGCTATTATGCTGGCTATTGCCAGCGTCTCTTATGGCCGAACTCTCGCTGAAGAAGCGCAAGCGGTCAGGGATTACCTGAACGTAGTTGATGCAAAGCTAGCTACAGCCAAGCAAGCCAACAATAAAGCAAGAGTTGACTTATTGCATGTAGAAAAATCAGCATCGCTGGCTCGCTGGTACAAATTGAAAGCTTCCATGGATGTTGCGCCGGCACCGGTTGAACGTGTTATAACTAAAGTTATAACCGTTCCACAACAGATCGCAGCGCAACCAGTTGCTAAAAAGTCTAATGGGGCATTTGGTTGGGGGCTTAATACCATGCTTGACGGCCGGTATATCAATACTGGGAAGGGATCTGTTGCGGGTTCAGCAGGCTTAATGGCTAACGTGGTGCTGGATGACTTTATCGGTCTTGGCTCCATGTTTGGTATGTCTACCAATGCCGTGAAGTTCAAGCTTGGCATGGGTTATTATGCTGGAGGAGGCGTCGGCTTAAAGGCAATTCCGGTCTATGCGGGCGGAATCATTAATTTACCGCAGTGGCTGGGGGGGCAAGAAAGCTTTCTTACCGGCGGGTTGAACTATGTTGTTGATGGTAACGGCCAGACTAGTGGCAAGATCGGCGGGGATGTCTTTTTTGGCATTACTGCTGATATGGGCCTTGGATTGGGGAAGACTGGTTTTGCAATCGGATATAATGTTATTCGATCAAATACCGTTTCTTCCAAGGGCTTAAGTTTATCGGTTTCGCAGCCTTTCGATCTATAAGAAAAGCGGGGATCATATTTTTTAAAGAGAACATGGACACTTTAAACGAGTTGGTCCCCGTTTACTTTCATATTGAGTGAACTATAATAAATAAAAATGAATAATCAGCATAAAATATTATTTATATTTATTACCATGCTGGTCTTCTGCCAGTTTGAATCAGTTTTGGCCGAAACAAACGAACGCTCGGCAAAACGGGTTTCTTTTGTCAATTATTTTAATCGAGAAGAAGAACCTTCGCTTTTTGATATTCGGGAGAAAGCGGCGATCAGGGAAATTATTCGCTCTGTTGCTTCTGAAGAGGTTACCGGAGAAGATATTGCTTCAGTCACAGCGCTCAACAACTACAACTTTGGCGTCCTTCTAAATCAGATGCTTGGTGACCTTTATAAAAGCCACGGCTGTCTCCATATTTCGCCGATTAACGTTTATCTAATGAATAATATTCTCCCGGTTGGAGCTAGGCTGACGATAAAGCCGTACACCGAAAAAGCCGATCCGGCTTTAAGTGCTCTGCCGCCTTTGGCCAGTTTGGTAAAATTTGATGATGATATTGCTAAGATGGCGAAAAAATTCAGCACGCCGGCGGAAGTTGAGGTCGTTGTCTATCCCGGTTCCAATCTATTTGTTATCTATTTAAAAAAGCAGGCTTTTGCGATCATGAAAACTGAAACGGGATTTCAAGCTAAGGTAAATCTTTTGAAGGGGAGGGATGCCACCGGAAAGCCGCTCTTTGAAAACAATATTGCCTATCCAACGCCGGACGGTAATTACACTATTTTGAAAAAATTGATCAACTATGTTTCTAACATATACTACAAAACCACCATTGTTCCGCAGGGTGCTCAAATGCGTAAAGAAGGGGATAAATGGCTGTTTTTTAACGAAAAAGGGAAATGGACCGGCGTTCCGGACGTTATCCAGGCAGACCTTGCATTGCCGGCAAAGCAGCGTATCTATGAATATTATGATATTGCCAGGAATGAAAGCAAAGATCCGATCCGGGCAAAGTGGGGGAGCAATACCTTTGGCAAGTATCCGATCCTTCTTTCTACTGGTCGGAAGATCAAGGCTCCGGAAGTCGTCCACACAACAGGGGAGCTAATGATGGAACAGCGGCGGCTGATCGGTGACTTGATCCTGATCATGGCGTCCACGTTGGAAGGATTTGATAACGCGATCAAACAAAGCCGCGGATATGACGCCTACTCGGCTTGCTATCAGTTTATTCAGAATCCGCAGCGAGCGGACTTGCTTGAGCCCTTCGAGAGTGCCAGTTATAAATCCTATTATGACTTACCGCTTAATGATGAAGAAAAAGCGGCCCTGCCGGCAGATATCTTTGTCTGCAACAAAGCCTATAAAGGGAAAGAACCACTGACCCAGGAGGAGGCAGACCTGCTTATCAATGAGGGGCTAGCCAAACGATCGGGAAACGATGTCATCGTTGATGATGCTAAAGCCTATGGAATCCTCTATGACGTTTATGAATATGTTGTCGCGATCAAAAAAAATGCGAACATTTACTCAACGCTAAAAGAGCATTGGAGCGAGTTGTCCGTGATACGGCACGCCCTACTGCAGGATTTCAGCATGTTGTATATTAAGGACCAGGTCGTGTTTGCCGAATTTATTCGCGAGTTAATCCTTGAACGGTCTCAAATGAAGCGTCTGACCCAGCTTGGGGCTTATCAGACGCTTGACCAACTCCTCGAAGACAATTAATTTCCTTGCTTCTCTAAATAAAACCCCCTAGAATATCTTTATAGATGAATTATCCCTCGAAAATATTATTTATTTTGACCATCATTTTTAGCTGCAGCCTGCTCCAGCCGCTTCGGGCTGAAACCTATGAGAGCCAGGCGTTCATAAACGAGACGAACTGGGCGGACTTGATCGGCGAACACCTTGGATTCCTCTACGACAGCCATGGCTGTTTGCACTTTACTCCGTCGGATATCTATCTGCTTGTTAAAACCATTCCCAAAAAAGCGAGCTTATCGATCAAAGGGTACAGCGAAAAAAAAATACCGGCCGGCTATGAATCTGTTCCGATCTTTAGGAAGCAGGTAAATTCACAGGCGGATGTTAGAAGATACGCCGATACTTTTAAGGCCGGCAAAGCGCGCCTGGTCGTTTATCCGGGGTTGGGATGGTTGTTTGTCCTTCTAGGCGATAAGCCGATCGTAAAAGTTAAAACACGGCCTGGTCCGGAGCAGGCGTATAAGCTTGTTTTTGATGTTGATCCCGACGGAGATATTTCCTGGGATCGCTATGTTTCAACTCCGACCGATCCCGGCAACTATAAGATCATCGGAGCGACAGCTCACTATCTTAGCAATGCTTACCGGGATATTACGATCGTCCCGTTTGGTGGATGGGTCGTCAAACAAAATGGAAAATGGTTTTATCAGAACGATGACAACAAATGGTACATTTCACCGGAATTCATTGCGAGCGATCTTGAGCAGCCTTATGGCAAACAAGATAATAATTATTTTGATGTTAATCTGGACAAAAACGGGAAGATAACGGGAGCGCGCTGGGCCGGAAATGATTTTGGAAAATATGCCCTCCTCTGGACGCTGGACGGCCGGACCCGCTATCCGGAGCTTGGTTACTCCGAAGGCCAGCTTCTCTATGAACAGACGCTACTGATCAAAGATTTGGCAGTACTGTTGACGGTATCCGGATCCGATTCTTTTGAAGCCTGTGTTGAAAATAGTAATAATCTTTTAGTTTGCAGGGCGGCCAGTGATTTTATTTCTTCTAGAGGGGAGGTTTTCTCAAGCAAGCTGGATCCGGTTTCCTGCAGCTATGTTAAGCTTTTTAACGGGTTCCGGTTGACGGCTCAAGACCAGAAAAATATTGACGACCGGGTCGAGAAAGCTTTTAGGGCGCAGAAGGCGGGCAAGATCTCCTGGATCCCGAATCAGCGGCAAGAACAGGCCGGTCTCTATAACTTTGTCCGTGATTACGATAATGCTTTCGACAAAAGTGCCAACTGGTACGGCATGGTTCGCGACCATTGGGATGTATTCGGCGACCTGCGCGCGAAACTACGCCGCGATTACGACAAGTACGGACTGTATTCCCAGGCGAATAGGGTTATAGCTTTGGAGAAATTTATCAATGATCGGCTTGAGTTCAAGCAGATCGTTCCTCCGGCATCGCGCAAGACGCGGATCTCTTTTTCCGATTTTTTTGTTAAAGATGATGAGCCATCGCTTTTTGACACACGAGAAAAGGCCGCGATCCGCGAGCTGATCCGTGCGGCGGCTTCGGGGGAGGCGAAAGGGGCAGAGATCTCTTCCGTTACGGCCCTTAATAATTATAACTTTGGCGTTCTTCTGAACGAGATGCTTGGCGATCTATACAAAAGCCATGGCTGTCTTCACGTTTCTCCGCTGAATGTGCATATCATGAACAAGCTCCTTCCGGTCGGCGCCAAATTAACGATCAAGCCGTACAGCGAAAAAGCCGATCCGGCTCTATTTAAACTGCCGCTGCTGGCTGACCTGGTGAATTTTGACGATGACATTGCCGAGCTGGCAAAACAATTTAGTACGCCGACGGACGTGAGGGTTGTCGTCTATCCCGGTTCCCGTCTCTGGGTTATTTACTTGAAAGATAAAGGTTACGCCAGTATGAAGATTGAGCCGGGATTCCAGACGAAGGTAAATCTTATGAAGGGGAGGGATCCTTCCGGAAAGCCGCTTTTTCAAAATAATGTCGCTTATCCGACTTCGGACGGTAATTATTCGATTTTGAAAAAACTGGTAAATTATGTATCCAACCTCTATTACGATACGACGATCGTGCCGCAGGGGGCGCAACTACGGAAAGAGGGGAGCAAGTGGCTGTTTTTCGGAGAAAATAAAAAATGGGCCGGCGTACCGGACGCTATTCAATCTGACCTTGGTTTTGCGGCCGACCAGCGCATCTATGAATATTATGATCTTGGCCTGGACGACAACGGAAATTTACTTCGGGCAAAGTGGGGGAGCAATACTTTTGGCAAGTATCCGATCCTTCTTTCCACCGGTCGGCAGGTAATGGCGCCGGAGCTGGTCCATACCACGGGTGATCTTATGATGGAACAGCGGCGGCTGATCGGCGATCTGATCCGGGTGATGGCCTCGACCTTTGAGGGATTTGATAGCGCTATCAAACAGAGCCGCGGGTTCGCCAATTATTCAACCTGTTATCAATTCATAAAAGATCCGCAACGGACCGATCTGCTTGAGCCGTTCGATAGCGCTTGTTATAAAGCTTACATGGACTTGCCGCTTAATGACGATGAAAAGGCGGCTCTGCCGGCAGATGTTTTTGCTTGCTATAAGTCCTACAAAGGAAAGGAAGCTTTGTCACAAGAAGAAGCCGATCTGCTTGTAAAAGAGGGGCTTGCGACGTGGAAGGGGAACGATCTGAAAGTTGACGATGCTAAAGTTTATGGGGTGCTATATGATCTCTACGAATATGTGGTCGCGATCCGAAAAAATGCGAACATATATTCTACGCTGAAAGAGCATTGGAGCGAATTATCCGGGATACGGCAGGCCTTTTTACAAGACTTTAAAAAATTGTCGATCAAAGATCCGACGGTTTTTTCCGAATTCATCAGGGAGCTAGTCAGCGAACGCTCGGAGATGAAGCGTTTGACCCAAAGCGGGGCCTACCAGACGCTGAACCAACTGCTAGAAGATAGCTGAAAAGAAATTAACTGTGTCCTTTTATTATATTTTTGATCGGTTTTATTGTTAAATTATCCCCCCTTTATTATTTTGGTCATCGTTTTTGGCGTTCAATGAAATTTATGCGTGAATGCGCGGATAGATGAATATAAACAAAGGGGATAATTAGCATGATTGTTTCATCTTCGAAAAGGGTCCGATTTTCACTTGTTTTTCCGTTCCATAATGAAGAAAAGCGGCTTCCAAGGCAATTATCCGCTTATGCCAGATATATTCAGAGCCATGGCATTGAAGCAGAAATAATTTGTGTCGATGATGCAAGTACGGATCAATCGTTTCGAAGTGTCACGGAATTAATTGAAAGTGAAAAATTTGCTTTTGTCCAGGTTTTTAAATTACCAAGTCCGGGCTTTAAATATGGGGCGGTACAGGCTGCGTTTAGACTGGCCAATGCGCCGTTGGTCGGTTTTGTTGATACTGACGATTCGCTTGGGCCTGAAACAACGTTTAAACTTTTCACGCAACTTGAAGATCGTGTGGATGATCTGGATGTAGTCCTTGGCTCAAGGTTTACTTTAGGACAATCCAGTCTATTAAATGCCGGAACCACCCCTTTCAGTACTCCCGACGATCATACGCATAGCCTGTTAACTTTCAGATTTACCAATATGGTATCCAGGCTATTATACGGGCTTCCTTTTGCGGACGTTGAAATTGGTTTGAAAGTCCTGAAGAAATCTTTTGCCGAAGTCTGGGATTCTCAGATTAAATGCCAGGGAAATATCTTCTTCGATGCGGAAATGCTATGGATCCTTAAAAAGCACGGCGCGCGAATTGCAGAATTTCCGATCGCTTGGCAATTTCGTGACAATATTTTTGAGGATCAGGGGGTTGGCAGGTCGCTGCTGAAAACGGGTCGTTGGTGGCTGCATATTGCGTATTATTTAGGCCAAACGCGGTTGAAGCACGTTTTTGGGAAAAGTTAGTATGCAATGTCCTAAAATCGGGATCGCAATTTGTAGTCATAAAAAATATTCTTATTTAAAAGAAACGCTTCAATCTGTAATTGCACAAAGATATTATAGAAAGAGGATCGATATAATCGTGGTTGAAGATGGAGCGAACCACAGGGAAGAAGCGCTCTCATCTTTTCAAGAAGCTGTTCACTCGAACCTCTTAAATGCCGAAAGCTCGGTTCGATCAGCGCATATGATCCTCACCGACCGAAATTGTGGCACTTCGAAAGCTAGGAATATTGGCATGGATATGCTTATCGCAAACGGCTCGGAAATGGTAGCGCATTTGGACGGAGATGATCTTCTTCATCCAGATTTTTCTAGTGCCTTATCGAGCTGTTTGATCGATAAAGGGATTGAAAGAGCTGTAAGTTATAGCCAGGTGAATGCATTTCAAGATGGAGCGCTCCAATTAAGCGATATTTTAGGGGATAATTTTTCTCACCTTGCAAATTCCTTTGGCCCTCGCCGGGATCTTTATTGTTCCGTTTGGATGATGCCGGCATCCGTTTATCGGGAAGTTGGTGGATATCATGAATGGATGAAAGAAAGATGGGAAGATGCGGAATTTGTTGATGACCTTGTGGCCCGGCAAATGCCTGCCTTTCCGGCAGGACCATATTATTTTTATCGGCTCGGATCGGTCCTTGAGTCTCGAGAGAAAGCCCAAAGGGAAGGGGCCGAATTGTTGTGGGCCAAAAGGCATTTTCTTCATCCCACGGTCCCGGAAGTAACCGATCGACATTTTGATCCCGCTTTCTATGCTGAAATACAGAATCAAGGCAAGGATAAAGACAGAAGATGCGCCGGCAAAGTTAGAATTGAGCTAATACCAGGGTTTGGTCCGACCCCGGAAGTCGGGGAATATCATGGTTAATTCCGTTAAAAAGATCCACTTTGTAAATATGGCTTATGATGGAGTGACTACCATCCATTCTGGGGTTGGCCAATGCGTCCATAATATTGCGCGGGCCATAAGGCTGGCCAAAAACAATGAAGTGCGGGTGGCATTGCATTTATTAACGCCCAATTATCCGAAAGTGATCTTAGCGCCGGGAATCGATGTTTTAAGGCTATCCCAAAACATATGCCAGCAATCAGGGGGAGAAGTTGTCTTTCTGCCGTACACAACGGCAATAAAGAACCAATTTGGGACGATTGAATTCTGGCGTGAAGTCTCTGAGCAGGCCGCCAGCTATTTGGAACAATTGTCGTTATCAATAAGTCCTGAAGATAAGATTATTGCTCTTTGCCATGATACTGCTTTCGCGGGAGTTGCCCGGATGCTGGCAAACAAAAATATGGGAAGTAGGCTCCATCTGGACTGGCTGCCCCATTGTACCGGCAAACTTTATGAAGGGAAGGATTTTGACGTGGACCGCTTCGATTGGGAAACCGACGCTTTGCAATATTCCCCTACTAAAAGAATGGATTATCGTGTCGGCGTATTGTCTGATTTTATTGAGGGACACTTGATAGCAGATTTTGGCGCGCCAAGGGAGCGGTTGTTCAGGTTTCGAAATGGCATCATTACTGAAGAGCCAAATAATAATGATTCTTTAATTATTGATGAGGCGCTGAGAAAAGAAGGTATTCCAACACGGACAAATTTGTTTTTCAGTTGGGGGCGAGGGAACCATGTGAAGGGGTTTGATATATTTCTTGAAACTGCGAAACATCTACAGGAACAGCACGGTTATTATCCGGTTCTTCTAATGCCGCCGGCCCAGGAGGACCTGGCATTTACGGACGAGATCGTTGCCCTTAGGAGGAGGCTTGCACTGGATTGCTCAATTATTCAACGCTTTGACGCTGATCTTCCAAGGCAAATTTTAAGCCATCCCCTTACAAAAATGGTCGCCCTCCTTTCAAGAACGGATGTTTTTCCCACAACTGCTATGGAAGCCCGCCTTTATGCGCATAGTGCGATATTAGTTGCCAGCAGGCGTGGAGGGCTAGCTGAACAGGTCAAAGATGGCGAGGATGGATATATCGTACCTATCGACACTAGACAGGAATGCTTATCTGCTTTTGATAGGATCTTGCAAGATAGGGAGAGGTGGCCCGGCGTTTCTACTCAAGGTAAAAAGCGTGTCTTGGCTGATTATAACCTTTCCCGGAATTTAGGTACTTATCTTTCGGAAATTCAGGGAGAACAATGACCGCGTAACCGCATAGATCTATGCTAAAATTATTTATGCCCAAAACCTACTACATCAAAACTTACGGCTGACCTCTGGTGCGAGATTTATCACAAGCTTAAACTAGCATTAGAAATCATCTATAACCCCATAATTTCTCGCTAGGCTAGCGGCAACCTTCCCGGAAGACTCCGCAACATCCCTATATATTC
>JBAYJF010000023.1:0-16847 GCA_041665245.1 Candidatus Margulisiibacteriota bacterium
AAGCCCGCTTTCTTGGACGGGCTAAAGGGACCGGAAATTTCTTTGCTTGTTAAGCTACGGTGATCCCCTGGCATCCTTACCCACTGCATGACAACATCTCATGCAGTGGGTCGGCATACACATAAAATTAAGTCTTAGGATCTTGTTCATAATGCCCTTTCTAAATATATATCGAAACAAACTGCACAATATTTCTATATAAATACATAAACTTGATAGACATAGTCAAGATAATATGATAGAGTATATTGTCCGGATGCATTGGTGTCAAGGATATAAATGTTTAATCTTGACTTGACTTAGCGGGTTAGTGGAGGATACAATTTAAAAATAATTTATGAAATTTTCAGTCAGAGTACAATATGGAATGCAGGCGATGCTGGAATTAGCCCTTAATTCCGGCAGCGGACCGATCCAGATCTCGGATATAGCCAGGGAACAAAAGATCCCTATCAGATATCTTGAGCAGATCCTGCTGGTCTTAAAAAGAAGCGGGCTGGTTTTGAGTACAAGAGGGAAAAATGGCGGCTATACTCTTTCCAGGCGGTCCAGTGATATCAATGTTTTGCAGATCATCGAGAGCGTAGAAGGGGCGTTGGAGCTGACCAATAAGAAGATGAAAAAGTTTGCGGTTCTTTTTGATGCTTTTAATAAGATACAAAACAATATCAAAAAAGACCTGACGAACTTAAGTTTAGAAGAACTCGCTTTCAGGAAAAGACAGCAGGACCTGGCAATTAATTATAATATTTAGGAGGAGAGTATGACAAAGATAGCAAAGAGCGTAACGGAATTAGTCGGAAAAACTCCGCTGGTTAAGCTAAATCGCGTAGCCGATGGATGCGTTGCGGAAATTGTTGCTAAAATTGAAACCTTCAATCCCTGCTCAAGCGTGAAAGACCGCATTGGAGTCGCAATGATAGAAGCGGCTGAAAAAGCTGGCAAGATATCAAAAGATACTGTGATCATCGAGCCGACCTCCGGCAATACCGGAATTGCACTTGCGTTTGTCTGTGCGGCTAAGGGATACAAACTGATATTAACTATGCCGGAAACGATGAGTATTGAGAGGAGAAATTTACTAAAGGCGCTTGGAGCCGATGTTGTTTTAACGGATGGGAAAAAGGGGATGAGGGGAGCGATCGAGAAGGCTGAGGAACTAGTAAAGAAAAATAAGAAGGCTTATATGCCTCAGCAATTCGATAATCCGGCCAATCCGGAGATCCATCGCCGGGCGACCGGCGAAGAAATTTGGGCGGATACCGATGGAAAAGTTGATGCATTTGTTGCTGGGGTTGGGACTGGTGGAACAATTACCGGGGTTGGGGAAGCATTAAAAAAATATAATCCAAACATAAAAGTATTTGCGATCGAGCCGTCGGATTCTGCGGTTTTATCGGGCGGCGAAGCCTGTTCGCATAAGATCCAGGGGATCGGTGCCGGGTTCGTTCCAAAAGTATTGAATACAAAAATTTATGATGAAATTGTAAAGGTTAGCAATGAAGATGCTCTGAATATGGCCAGACGGCTGGCTAAGGAAGAAGGATTATTAGTTGGGATCTCTTCCGGCGCGGCGGCTTGGGGGGCGATCGAGATCGGAAAAAGAGAGGAATTTAAGGGCAAAATGATCGTGGTCTTATTTCCCGATACCGGCGAGAGATATTTGAGTTCAGGATTATTTCAAGAATAATAAAGGAGCGAGAACATGTCAAAGACAATAGCGGAAATAAATGAAAAGATAAAAAAGGGATTGGCAGTGGTCGTGACGGCGGAAGAGATCATAGAAATAGTTGAAAAGAAAGGGGTAGCAGCGGCGGCCAAAGAAGTCGATGTTGTAACGACCGGGACTTTTGGGCCGATGTGTTCTTCCGGCGCATATTTTAACTTTGGCCATACTAAGCCGAAAATAAAAGCTGGCGGCGGCAAAGCTTTGCTAAATGGCGTTCCGGCTTATACCGGGTGGGCGGCTGTTGACCTATATTTAGGTGCGACCGCAATGCCGGATGATGACCCGCGCAATAAGATCCATCCCGGAGAATTTGCTTACGGCGGCGCGCATGTTATTGAAGAATTAGTTGCAGGCAAGGATGTCCGCTTGCAGGTCGAGGCTTATGGGACCGATTGTTATCCGAGAAAGCATCTTGATTCCTGGATCAATATTAAAGACCTGAACGAAGCGGTACTATTTAATACGCGCAATGCGTATCAGAATTATAATGTCGCGGTAAATTTATCGAATAAGACAATTTACACATATCTTGGAACATTAAAACCGAATTTGGGAAATGCGAATTATTGCAGTGCCGGGCAGCTTTCTCCATTATTGAATGACCCGTTCTTTAAAACGATCGGACTGGGAACACGGATCTGGTTAGGCGGTGGGGTAGGTTATGTTGCCTGGCAGGGGACACAGTTTAATCCGCATGCTCCGCGTCTGGAAAACGGAGTTCCGAAAAGACCTTCTGGTACACTGGCAGTTATTGGCGACCTGAAAGGGATGAAATCCCGCTGGCTAAGAGGCGTAAGCTTTGTTGGTTATGGAACAACTTTAAACGTTGGAATTGGGATCCCGATCCCGATATTGAATGAAGAGATCGCGCAGTATGTTTCGGTAAAAGATGAGGATATACAGGCGGCCATAGTTGATTACAGCGAGGCTTATCCCCAGGGGAAGCCGGACGTTCTGGGAGAAGTGAACTATAAGCAGCTTAAATCCGGTGAAATTGATATCAAAGGCAAAAAAGTCCCGACCGCCGGTATCTCCAGCTATAAGAATGCGCTGGTAATTGCAGAAGAACTCAAACATCAGATCAAAAAAGGCGAGTTTTTATTGACGGAAAAGGTTGCGGACCTGCCAATGGGGGATTCTGCTCCAAAATTTAAACCGCTGAACGAGCGGCCGGCGAAAGGAGAGAAATAACATGAACTCAAGAAAAATAGTATTATCTTTTCCCAAACCTAAAATTGATAAGCCGATCGTGTATAAATTGATCAAGGAGTATGATCTGGTGTTTAATATCCTTAAGGCGAGCATTACGCCGGATCAGGAAGGGCATATGGTCATTGAATTAAGCGGTGAGAAAGACAATATTGAAAAAGGGATCAAGTATCTAAAAGAGCAGGGATTAAAAGTTGACCCTTTAAGCAAGGATATCAAGGTCAATTGGGATAAATGCGTTCAATGCGGAGCCTGCGTGGCGATTTGCCCGACCGGAGCCCTGCATGTTAAAGATCGGAATACGATGGAGATCGCTTTTGATAACGAAAAATGTATTGCCTGCGAATTATGCGTACGGCCGTGCCCCCCGCGGGCGATCGAGGTTCACTTTTAATTGAGCCAAGAGGAGAAATTAAAAAATATTCTGCGGCCACTTGAAAAAGTGGTCGTAGCGTTTTCTGGAGGGGTTGATAGTTCCTATCTTCTTCACACAGCCAAAGAAACCCTTGGTGAAAAAAATGTTGTCGCTGTCATTGCTGAGTCGCCAACTTATCCGTCTAAAGAAGTCGAGGACGCGATAAAAATTGCCGATCAGATCGGGATCGTTCCCAAAATAATAAATACCGACGAATTTTTAGATGAAAATTTCGTTTCAAACCCCAAAGAGCGCTGCTATTACTGTAAAAAAGAGTTATTTGCAAAATTATCAGAAATGGCCAAAGAAGCGGGAATAAAATATGTTTTAGATGGGTCAAACGTAGATGATCTGTCAGATATTCGTCCCGGGAGCCAAGCGAAGAAGGAGTTCGGAGTTCGGAGTCCTCTGCAGGAAGCGGGATTAACAAAAAAGGAAATAAGAGAGTTTTCAAAAGCGGCAGGTTTGCCAAATTGGGACAAACCGGCGATGGCCTGTCTTGCCTCCCGCATACCATATGGGATCAGAATAAGTGAAGATATTCTAAAGATAATAGGCGAGGGGGAAGAGTATTTGCGTTCGCTTGGTTTTAAGCAAAACCGTGTTCGCCATCATGCCCCGATCGCCAGGATCGAAGTTGATAAAGAGGATCTTCCGTTAATTATGGAAAAAGAGTTGATGGACAAAATAGTAAAAAAATTCGAAAAATTAGGATATAATTATGTAACCCTTGATCTTAAGGGATACCAAATGGGGAGTATGAACCTGGAATGAAACCGATCTATTTAGACTACGCTGCAACAACCCCGACCGATCCGCGGGTGTTAGAGGCTATGCTCCCGTATTTTAGCGAAAAGTACGGAAATCCATCCAGTTTGCATTCTTTCGGGCAGGAAGCTAAAACGGCCGTAGAAAAAGCACGCGAGCAAGTAGCCAAGCTTATTGGAGCAAAGCCGGAGGAGATCGTTTTTACTTCCGGCGGCAGCGAAGCGGATAATTTTGCGATCGAGGGTGTTGCCTTTCAAAATCAAGAGAAGGGTAATCATTTAATTACTTCTGTAATTGAACATCATGCCGTAACCGAATGTTGTGAATTTATGAAGAAGCGGGGATTTGAAACAACTTATTTGCCGGTGGATGGAAATGGGATCGTTGATCCGCAAAAAGTAAAAGCAGCCATAACAGATAAAACGATATTGGTTTCAATCATGCATGCAAATAATGAAATTGGCACAATTGAACCAATAGCGGAAATTGCTGCAATTGTTAAAGCGCGTGGAAAATATTTTCACACAGATGCAGTACAAACGGCGGGACACTTGCCGATCGATGTGAATAAACTGGGAGTGGATCTTCTTTCCATGTCGGCGCATAAGCTTTATGGACCGAAAGGGGTAGGCGCGCTATTCATTAAAAGAGGGACGCGGATCATGCGCTATCTGCATGGCGGCGATCAGGAAAATAGAAGGCGGGCTTCGACTGAAAATGTCCCAGGAATTGTAGGATTTGGCGTTGCGGCGGAAATTGCCGGCCAGGAAATGGTAACGGAAAACAAAAAACTTCTTGTTATGCGGGATAAATTGATTAAAGGGATCTTGAGCTCTATTCCGGATTCGCGCTTAAACGGTCATGCGACCGAGCGCTTGCCAAACAATGTTAATGTGAGCATTCAATTTGTCGAAGGAGAATCGATGCTTCTTAATCTGGACATGCTGGGGATCGCGGCCTCGTCCGGATCGGCTTGTACATCCGGGTCGCTTGAACCATCGCATGTTCTTTTGGCGCTTGGCCTGCCGCATGAAGTTGCACACGGATCTCTCCGGTTCTCTTTTGGAAAACAAACGACCGAAGCGGATATTGATTACGTTTTGAAAGAATTACCGCCGGTTATTGAAAAACTTCGGGCGATGTCACCGCTATATAGGAGGAACAAATAATGGTTTACAGCTCAAAAGTAATGGAGCATTTTAAAAATCCGCGTAATGTGGGAGAGATGGAAAATCCGGATGGGATCGGGCATGTTGGCAATCCTGTCTGCGGCGATATTATGGAAATGTACATTAAAGTTAAAGATAAGATCATAACCGATGTTAAGTTTAAAACTTTTGGCTGCGGTGCGGCGATCGCAACTTCCTCTATGGCGACCGAATTGATCAAAGGAAAATCGATCGATGAAGCTCTGGAGCTGACCAATAAAGCTGTTGCGGAAGCCCTCGGCGGCCTGCCGCCGGTTAAGATGCATTGTTCCGTATTGGCCGAAGAAGCAGTTAGAGCCGCAATTGATGATTATTTAAAAAAGACGACTGGAAAGGGACTTCCCGGCTTCAAACCCCACGATGAACCGCTAGAGGAACATTAGGTTCGAGAATGAATAAATATATTAAAGTTTACTTGTTGCTTTTCCTTCTTATTATTGGATCATTTTTGATCTCGGGTTATAGCGGTGTATACCAAAAGATCAATTCAACCGAGATCGGCAATAAAATTCAGGTCATTGGAGAATTGGGGTTTCCTTTAGGAGAGATCATTAGGATCCAAGGGGAAGTACCGGCAAAATTGCCAAAACAATCCATGGCTGGTGAAGGGAAAGTTTTTCTAAATGTAACGGCAGTTAATGATATTCAATTAAAGTCCCCCAAATTAATACGTATCGACCCTCTGGGCATTGCAAGTATAAAAAAACCGGAAATGAATAAAACGATGAAATATATCGGATACGAAACCGGAGAATTTGTAGGCATTCCATCTCAAGCCTTCAAATATATTCCGCAGGCAACAACTTCCGGGTATCATTTTGAAATATTCTTCCAAATATTAAAAGAAGTGGAGTAAGTTTCCATTTTGTCCGCTTGCAGACTGTTCTAAAAAGATATAAGATATTTGAGCGCTATGGGGAAAGCAGTCATAGGAGGGGGAAATGTTATGGCAAAGAAAAAGGAAGTATCCATGGATGTAGTTTTAAAAAGGTTGGATGAGCACGATCAACGGTTTGATAGGCTAGAGAAGAAGTTAGGTGATCATGACCGGCGATTTGACAAGATCGATGCGAAGTTTGATAAGATCGATGCCAAGTTTGATAAGATCGATGCCAAGTTTGATGAAGTATTAACCGGTATAGATAAAATTGTTGGAGAAATGGAAAAATCCCGCGAAGATAGGATTTTTAGTGTTGCCAAGGATCGGGAACAGGATGGCAAGATTGAAAATCTGGATAAGCGGGGCAGAGAACTGGAAACAAGCAAAGCTTAATCTTAAATTATGCTTTAAACCCCACGATGAACGCTAGAGGAACACAATTAATCGATTTTTATCTACTTACAGACTACCTCAGAGTCATTTGAGCGCTATGGGTTTACCCTGAGTTTGTCGAATAGGGGAGCGGTATATATGTCCTATAAGAAATATTATGTCTAGTTGAGGGTTTAAGATTCTCTTTGGTCTATTAATTGTTTCGTTTCTTTTTACTTTTTCTGCTTGATCAGAAAAAGTAACAAAAAGAATCAAGTGACTTCATATTCCCTTTCCCCGTTTAAGTTAATACCCGCCCGATGAAGTCACGATATATGCTTATTCTTGTTTTTTAATAAAAGACAAACCAAAAACTGCAAGCGCCGGCTCCTCCGGAACATGGGGTCCGGGGTCTTGGGGAAGGTGGGGTGACGGGGTGCTTAGCCGGCGCCGGGGATATCTAAGGGGTTTACCCCTTAGATTAACTTTCTTTCCTCCACTTTCTTTATTAACAAAAGAAAGTGGAAATAAAAAAAGATCTTTTGAAAACAACTAGACATAATATTTCTTATCAGACAATGATGAGGAATTAGGGGTTATAAACCTCTCAACATCAATACCGGATCATTCATTCCTTCTGGTTTGCCGATGTAGAAATTTGCTGTCCGAAAGTGATCGATGACAATTGCTCTGGTATGAATCATATCAGGAGAAACTTCTAAAGCAGCTGCTATCAAGCAAGCTATTCCTTTTTCAGCAACCTCATTAGTAATGATCGCTTCTGCATGGCAATCACCAGACAGTATGGCCGTTACTTTAATTCCTCTTCCATAACCTGATCGAACCAATTCATCCTTTATAGGATTAAGTCTTTCATCAATTATATCTATTCCGCTTTGGATCCGAGATGTGGGTCTTAGGCGGGAGACTAAATATTGTGGAACTCTTTTGGCTATTTGTAATATCATACAAAGTAATATCGGATAATAAATAATTAAATTTCATGGAATCTGCCCGCCTGCATTATTTAAACCATATAGATATCTTGCTATAATGATATTGAAATATGAATAAAAAAATTAAAGTATTAGTCGCTATGTCGGGGGGTGTCGACTCCTCTGTTGCTGCCATCCTGCTCAAAGAACAGGGGTATGATCTAGTAGGTGTAACGATGAACCTCTATTGCGGTACAAAAGCATCCGAAACCGGCTGCTGCAGCCTCTCTGCCGCTGCGGATGCAAAGAAAGTTGCCGATAAATTGGGTTTTCCGCATTATACGCTGAACTTTAAAGATGAATTTGAAAAACAAGTCATCGAAAATTTTATTGATGAGTATAAGCATGGAAGGACCCCGAATCCGTGCATACGCTGCAACCAGTTCCTTAAATTCGACCTTCTTATGCAGAAAGCCAAAGAGCTGGGGGCGGGATTTGTTGCGTCGGGACATTATGCACGGATTGATAAATCCGAAATACTAAATACTAAATCCGAAACAAATCCCTGCCTGCCGGCAGGCACGGCGAAATCCGAATATCCAAATTACAAACTATTAAAAGGGAAAGATGATAAAAAAGATCAATCCTACGTTCTTTATCGAATGACACAGGAGACGTTGGCGCATACTTTGTTTCCGTTAGGGGATCTGACGAAAGAAGAAGTCAGGAAGATCGCGAGAAAACATAGTCTTGCTGTTGCCGAGAAAGCCGAGAGCCAGGAGATATGCTTTGTTGAAGACGATGACTACATAAGATTTATGCGAGAAAAAGCACCGGAAGTTGTCAAGCCAGGTAATATTATCGATCTTGATGGTAAAGTGGTTGGAAAGCACGAAGGGATCGCCTTCTATACTATTGGCCAGCGGAAAGGAGTAGGGGCGCATAAAGGGATCCCAATGTATGTTATTAAGATCGACCCCGGAGAAAATACCATTACGATCGGTGGCAAGGAATCGGTCTTTGGAAAAGAATTAATGGCGGGCGAAGTATCCTTTATTGATGGAAAATGGCCGCCCAAGCCGATAAAAGTTGAAGCCAAAATAAGGTATAATTCTCCTGTAGCCGATGCGGTCGTTACCCCCCTGGATCAGGGAAATGCGGAAGTTGTTTTTACTAAACCGCAGATGGCGATCACCCCCGGACAGTCGGTCGTATTTTATCAAGGAGAAGAAACAATTGGCGGCGGAATTATTAGATAAAATAAATAAGTTAAAGAAAGAGAGAAACGCTGTGATTTTGGCTCATAATTATCAGCGCGATGATGTGCAGGACCTTGCCGATTATGTTGGCGATTCTCTTGGTCTATCGATCTCTGCCTCAAAAACAGCGGCGGATGTGATCGTTTTCTGCGGAGTTCACTTTATGGCCGAGACCGCGGCGATCATTTCACCCAATAAGACGGTGCTTATTCCCGACGACCATGCCGGCTGCCCAATGGCAGATATGATAAACGTTGAAAAGTTAAATAAGTTAAAAAAAGAACATCCGGGAGCGCCCGTTGTTTGCTATGTTAATTCTTCCGCCGAAGTCAAAGCCGGATCCGATATTTGCTGCACATCTGCCAATGCGATAAGCGTTGTTGAGTCGCTTCCGGATAAAGAAATTATTTTTATTCCCGATAAATTCCTGGGAATGTATGTACAGAGCAAAGTAAAAGATAAAAAAATGATCTTATTCGATGGTTATTGCCCAACGCACGCCAAGATCCTGCCGGAGCATATCCGGGCAGTAAAAGCCAAGCATCCGCGGGCAGAGGTTTTGGTCCATCCGGAATGCCGTCCTGAAACGATCGCAATGGCCGACGCCGCGCTTTCAACCGATGGCATGCTTAAATATGTAAAAAATTCGAATTCGAATGAATTTATTATCGGGACCGAAGTAGGGATCATTCACCGCCTTAAAAAAGAAAATCATCAAAAAGTATTTTATTCGGTTTCGGATATCGCGGTCTGTCCGAATATGAAATTGATCACACTTGAAAAGATCCTGTGGTCGCTGGAAGATATGCAGCATGTGATCAAAGTTCCTGAAGAGATAAGCAATAAAGCGAAGATCGCAATTGAAAAAATGTTAAAGGTTAATCGTAGGGATTAGTGGATCGAAGGCATTGGTCCAGTGCCTTCTCCCTCGCGCCGCGTAGCTTTTGCCCTTTTTCTGCGAAGGCCTCTTTCAACTAATTCATAGATCTCTTCCATGAGAAATGGTTTTCTTAAATATTCCAATGCGCCAAGCGTGATCGCGTTCGCATGGGAGCTTTCGGTCGCATAGGCGGTTACGATTATTACTTCAACGGCTGGATCAACTTCTTTTATTCTTTTAAGGACTTCAAGTCCGTCCATGCCGGGGATCTTATAATCGACAAAAGCGATGTCGATCTCTCCTTTTTTTAGCTGGGCGATGGCTGAAGGGCCGTCGGGGAATGTTAATACATCATAGTCTTTTATCTTAAGGATCATTTTGAATGATTCCAAGACAGAAGATTCGTCATCAATTACCATTATTTTAACATTATCAGCCAATTTATTATCCCCCTTAGCAATACTTACTGGGAGTATTTTATCACCTGACCCGGCGCATTGCAATACAATTTTGTCTATGATATTCTAATAAATAATATGCTTGCCTTAAGTGAGCATTGTGAGTCGATATGTCGGGGTAGCTCAGTTGGTTAGAGCGAGGGACTCATAAGCCCTAGGTCGCCAGTTCGATTCTGGCCCTCGACAATTTATTTATGGAAATAATTTTAAAAAGAGATAAAAAGCTTTCGGCGCTGGCTTACTTGCTGGGGATCCCCTCGCTTTATATTATATTGACCGACAGGCGGAAAAAAGCTTTTGTCGGTTTTCATGGGGAGCAGGCCTTTAAGCTTTGGTGGGCGTTTATTCTCTCTTTTTTTGCTTTAAGAGCCCTTATAAATTTGATCTGGTATTTTAATTATTTGCCTGGGATGGAGTATGTTGAGGCCCTTCTTTCGGTCTACTTTGTCCTATATGCCGCCTATTGCGCCTATCGGAGCTACCGGGGACTTACTTTTTCTCTTCCCCACTAGTCAAATATATATGCTGCGGAATAAATTTTTAGAAACAATAAAAGAATATAAGATGATCGAGCCGGGCGACAGCATCCTGGTCGCTTTTTCCGGCGGACCGGATTCGCTGGCTCTGCTATATCTGTTAAATTCAATAAAAGAAGAGTATAAACTTTCTCTGCATATTGCGCATTTAAATCATATGCTTCGAAAACAGGATGCTGAGCTGGATGCCAGATTTGTCGAGACAATTGCAAGCAAACTTTCTATTCCGTTCACCATAAAAGCAGTTGACGTGAACGAAGTAGCAAAGAAAAAGAAAATGGGAATGGAAGCGGCAGCGCGGGAAGTAAGGTATGATTTTTTTGAGGAAGTATCTGTCCGGATAAAAGCCAACAAGATCGCGGTCGGCCATAATGCGGACGATAATGTGGAAACTTTCTTGATGCGTCTATTGCGCGGAGCGGGGATAAAAGGGCTCTGCGGCATCCCTCCCAAAAGAAATATGATCATAAGGCCGCTGATCAGGATATGGCGAAGGGAGATCGAGGACTATATCGGCGGATTAAAAATTATTCCGCGGCGCGATCATACGAACTACGAATCAATTTATATGAGAAATAGCGTAAGGCTGAAGTTGATCCCGCAGTTAAAGATTTATAATTTAAATATCAAAGAAATTATTTTGCAGACGATCTTATTATTAACCGAAGATAAGCTTTATCTGGAAAAAGAGGCGGCGGACGCCCTCAAAAAAATAATGAATTCTCAAAACGAGAACGAGATCTGTTTAAGTTTGGCAAAATTAAAGGAATTGGACAGCCCGATCCAGGGGCATCTCTTGCGGCTTGCGATCGAAAAACTTAAAGGAGACATGGACCGTTTGTCTTATGTACATGTGCGGGAAATAATTGAAAAGATCGATGCCGGCAAGAAATGGGAGCTTCATCTTCCGGGCGGGGTCTATGTTTCGGGCGACAAGAATGAACTAAAGATCAGTACCGAGTGGCCTGAAGAAAATGTAGATAAGCCTTTTAACTACAGCCTTTCCGTTCCGGGAGAGACGGCCATTATTGAAGCGGGGTGTCGGATCCGGAGCAGTTTCGCAGATAAAGTTGATGAACGTGACGAAAGCAAGATCGCCTTTCTGGATTATGATTCGCTGGGAAAAGAAGTCGTTGCACGAAGCCGCAAGACGGGTGATCGGTTCTTTCCTTTGGGCATGAAGGGGAGTAAAAAGATCCAGGATTTTTTTGTGGATGAAAAAGTTCCGGCAGATAAAAGAGAAATGATCCCGCTTATTGAGAGCGCGGGCAAGATCGTTTGGGTAGCCGGGATGCGCCTCGATGAACGGGCAAAAGTTACCGAAAAAACAAAAAAGATCGTTAAAATAGAACTTTTATGAAACCCAGAATTATTGAATTTAATGATATAAATGTGGCGAAAAAAGAGATGTTTGCGCTTGGCTGCTGCCCAGATGGCATAAAGATCATGGCGCCAAAGGCCATCTCCTTTGCGATCAAAGTATATGGAATAACTCCGACAGCGGCAAACATTATCAAACAGGAAATGCTTTCATACGGGGGCGAAGCCGCAACCGCGTATGGGGCAATAAATCATTCGGTTAAAATAACGGATGTTTTGATCATTGGATCTTTAAAACAATTCGAATTATTAATAGATAAACTCCAAAAACATCAATTTGGACTTCCTAAAGTAGGGGAGGAAATACAAAACGCGCTTAAAAATTATACCGAGCCTAAAAAAGCGATAAAAATTGGAGAAAAGGTTTTTCATCTTGGGAAGAGAACCTATATTATGGGGATCGTAAATGTAACCCCGGATTCTTTTTTCGATGGCGGGAAGTTTTTTGGTGCCGATAAGGCCGTGGAGCAGGCGGAGGTAATGCTTGAAGAAGGGGCCGATATCCTGGATATTGGAGGGGAATCTACTCGCCCTGGTGCCAAGACGGTTTCATTGAAAGAAGAACTTGGTAGAGTTGTTCCGGTAATAAAAAAGGTCTTAAAGAACAATAAAAAAGCCATTATTTCAATTGATACCAGAAAAAGCGCAGTAGCAAGGGCGGCCCTTGATGCGGGAGCCAGTATGGTCAATGATGTGAGCGGCTTGCGCTTCGATCCAAAAATGGCAAAGGTCGCCGCGGAATATAAGGCGGCTGTTTGCATTATGCATTGCAAAGGAGAGCCGAAGAATATGCAGGCGGATCCTAAATATAGTGACCTTATGGGAGAAATAAATGCCTTTTTTGATGCCGGGCTTGCAATCGCAAAAAATGCTGGTATACTACTTGAGAAAATTATCTTGGATCCCGGGTTGGGTTTTGGTAAAACAGTTGAGCATAATTTAGAGATCTTTAGAAAGCTAAAAGAGTTGAAAGTTTTTGGATGCCCGGTCCTTATTGGGCCATCGCGAAAAGCTTTTATTGGAAAAACTTTAGACCTGCCGGTAAGTGAAAGACTAGAAGGGACTTATGCTTGTATTGCCCACTCAATTGTAAGCGGAGTGGATTTCATCAGGGTTCATGATATCAAGGGGAATGCCAGGGTAGTAAAAATGATAGATGCAATTGTTAGGAGGAATTAGTTATGGCTGCAGCGAAAAAGAAAGCAAAGAAAGCGGTAATAAAGAAGAAGGGAGCGAAGATCAGTAAGAAAGCAAAAGGGAAAAAGAAAGCCGGCCCGGTGATCGTATATTTGGGGCTTGGCTCAAATGTTGGCGACAGGGAAGAGTTTATCGAGCAGGCTCTCTTTTTGCTGGCGAAAAACCCGGGTATCCTGGTGACAAAGCATTCTTCAAACCATGAAACCGAAGCGGAGGGGGGCGGCGATCAGCCCAAGTTCATCAACGCCGCTGTGGAGATAAGAACGAAGCTTGCTCCGCTAAAACTGTTGGAAATATGCCAGGAAATTGAGACGGCGCTTGGCAGGGAGCGGGAGCTTGAGTGGGGGCCGCGCACAATGGATATTGATATCTTGTTGTATGGCGACCAGATCGTATCGGAAGAAAATCTCCAAATACCGCATCCTCTTATGCATGAAAGGCTTTTTGTCCTAAAGCCGCTTAGAGAGATCGCAAAGAACGTTGTCCATCCGGTATTGGAAAAATCGATCGATGCCCTTTTTGAAGAAAGAAAATCGGAAGCCGGGGGTAAATATGACGATGAGCTTCCCGGGTTCAAGGAAATTCGCGAAGGCGGATACGACGATTACGAACGCTGGTAGACTTTGCAAATGACTAATTACCAATGACAAATGTCAAATGAAGGATTTGTCTATTATTCAAAGTCTGCTGAAGATACGATTTTACTGGGAAAAAAGATCGGGGCGTTAGTCCAACCCAATGATGTTATTGCGTTAACGGGGGATCTTGGAGCAGGAAAAACTACTTTTGTTAAGGGCATTGCCGAGGGGCTTGGTATTCAGGACTATGTTACTTCTCCCACATTTGTTATTATAAATATCCATAAAGGGACGCTGGTATTGAACCATATTGATCTCTATCGCTTGGAAGACAAGAACGAGATCGAGGACCTCGGGATCGAAGAATACTTTAAGAGCGGCGGTGTTTGTTTGATCGAATGGGCGGAAAGGATGGGGGACTTGCTTCCAAAATACTCGGAGAGGATCGGGATCGAAGTTGTTTCCGATCATGAAAGGAAAATATGCGTATCCTCGGGATTAGCACAGCGACTGGCGTAGCCAGCTTCGGTTTGATCGACGAAGAAAAAGTATTGGCAGAAGGGACTCTTTCTGGGAACATTGCCGAAAAAATATTATTTTATATAAATGAAGCAGGTATCGAGCCAAAAGAGATCAACGGGATCGCTGTTGCGCTCGGACCCGGTTCCTATTCCGGCCTGCGGGCGGGGGTAGCGACCGCAAAAACACTGGCGCAAACGCTTTCTATCCCTCTTGTTGGCGTTCCAACCCTGGATGCGATCGCATACAATTTAATCAATGTTCAAGGAACGATCGCGGTTATTCTTGATGCCCGGAGCGATGAATATAATTTTGCCTTATTTGGCGCTTCGAGAGGTAAGCTTGCTCGGCTGACGGATGATATCGTATTAAAATTAGACCATATAATAAAAAAGCTATCTAATATTACTGGAGAAATTTATCTGGCCGGAAAATTAAGCGGGATCGCAGGAAAAGTTATAGGCGATAATTTCCATTTTACGGATGAAATTAATTCCCATCCGTACGGTATAAATGTTGCTAAAATTGGGTTATCCATGATCAAAGCCGGAAAAACGGATGATCCGATCAAACTAGTGCCAAATTATTCGCATAAACCGAATATTCGAGAGTATAAAAAAGCATGATAACCATCTCTCCCATGAAAGAACCCGATATTGCCGCGGTCGTAGCGATCGAAAATATCTCGTTCTCGGCGCCAAAAAGCGAAGCTGTTTTTCGCGAAGACGAGCATAAATACCTTGTCGCGAAAGAAGCCGGTACGATTATTGGATACATCGGCCATGAAAAGATCTTGGACGAAATTCATGTTATTAATATGGCGGTTCATCCTGATCACCGGTGCAAAGGGGTTGGGGCGAAATTGATGGAGAGAATATTGAACAAAAAAGATACTTTTTTCCTGGAAGTGAGGGTCTCTAACCTTCCCGCAATTAAGCTTTACGAAAAGTATGGGTTTGCTAGAATTGATACCAGAAAGCAGTATTATGCGGATAACAACGAAGATGCTTATGTAATGAGGAGGAAGCCGGCGTGAACAGATTTATCGAAGAATTAAATAAAAAAGTGTTGGTAATTGACGGAGCGATGGGGACGCTTCTAATGGCGGAAGGGATCGGACCCGAGGAATGTTTTGACGCGCAAAATATCAAGAAGCCCGAAGTAGTAAGAAAAGTTCATCAGCTATATATCGATGCCGGTGCGGACATTATTGAAACCAATACCTTTGGGGCAAATAAGATTAAATTATCGGAATATGGCTTAGGAGATAAAGTTAGAGAGATAAATATTGCCGCTGCAAAGATCGCGCGGGAAGCGGCTGGGACTAAATTTGTTGCCGGATCGATCGGTCCGCTTGGGAAATTGATCGATCCTCTGGGAGAAGTAACTTTTGACCAGGCTTATTCGACTTTTGCCGAGCAGGCGAAAGCACTGGAAGAAGGCGGGGTGGATGTCCTTTGCATAGAGACGATCTCTGACCTTCAAGAAATGCGCGCGGCGGTCATTGCGGCTAAAAATGAAACAAAATTGCCGGTCATTGCCAGCATGACTTTTGATGAAGGCGAAAAGACGATCTATGGTACGACGCCGGAAGTTGCGGCAGTTGTTTTGCAGGCGATCGGGGCCGATATTATCTCTTCGAATTGCAGCAATGGCCCCGACGGATTATTAAAAGTTGCAAAAAGGCTTTCCGCTGTTTCTAAGATCCCGATCATGATGATGCCGAATGCCGGCCTGCCGGAATTGGTTGATAATAAAGCGGTCTACAAGATGACGCCGGCCAGATTTGCGTCATTTGTTCCGAAATTTATTGCGTTGGGCGTTCGGATCATTGGAGGATGTTGTGGGACGAACCCGGCACACATAAAAGCCGTGAAATCCGAAATTCGAAATCCGAAATTCGAAGCAAATGCGAAATCAGAAATACAAAACTCGAAATTTGCGTCGAGGACGAGGGTTGTTGAAGTGATAGAAGGAGTTCCGCTGCTTGTTGGAGAAAGAATCAATCCTACCGGCAGAAAATTATTCCAGGAAGAGATAAAAGCGGGGAAAACGCAGATCATTCGCAAGGAAGCGGTGGATCAGACGAAAGAGGGCGCGGACCTGCTGGATGTAAATATCTCTGCTCCCGAAGTAGCTGAAACAGCGGCGATGCATTCTGCTATTCGGGTCGTTCAATCAAGTTCGGAGCAGCCAATTTGTATCGATAGCCCTAGTTATGCTGCGATGGAAGCAGGCTTAAAAGCTTTCAGCGGAAAAGCGCTGCTTAATTCTGTAAATGGCAAAAGAGAAAGTATGGAAAAAGTTATCCCGCTCGCCAAGAAATATGGAGCAGGGATCATTGCTCTGGCTCTGGATGAAAAAGGCATTCCTCAAACCGCGGATGATCGGGTGCGGATCGCGGAGCGGATCGTTAATTATGCTAAACAAAGCGGCATAGCTCCGGAAGATATCTATGTTGATAACTTAGTTATGACGGCAGGGGTTGGTATCCAGGGTTCGCTGGAAACGCTGAAAGCGATCC
>JBAYJF010000024.1:0-15713 GCA_041665245.1 Candidatus Margulisiibacteriota bacterium
AAAAATATAGATCGCAAAAATATCCGTCGCAAAGGCTATCCCGTTTATCCCAATAAGTGCGATCATCAGGATATTATAAAAATCAAAGCGGTGGTTCTTATTTTTTATCGTATTTCTTCCGACCAAGATCGATGCCAGTCCGACAATACCGGTTGCTAAAAGAAGGACCGCGGAAAGATTACTGAAAACCAAATTAAAGCCTAATAGTTTTTCTAGCTGGTGAGAACCTATGTTTTCTAAAAAACCGAACGGAATAAGAACGGCGACAATACATTGGATAATAAAAACGATCATTGAAGAACCGAAAGCAACAGCTCCCCTCGCCTTTGCCGGGAAAAGGTTAAAAAATATTAGAGCCAGGAACGGTATTAAAATTAATATATATTCCATATTACCTCAGTAAAAATACCACAACTGCCGCCGCTCCAACAAGCGACCAAGCAATATAAGCCGAAAAGTTACCGCTATGAACGAGCCTGATGATCCAAGACAAAAAGTACGCGATCCTGACAATAAATACTTCAAAGATCCAATCAACTAAGCGGTCGATCCCCCACAGGACATATGAGAACCAATGCGCCAATTTCATGCCGATATCATAAGGATCAAACCATCTCTTCTCTGCCTTGTCATAGAGGGTTGAGAGAACCGGAGCATAGTGAATATGATCCGAGGCTGAAACTCCTTTGCCGGTCCGGCTTACGCCGTAAATATGATTTAGAATAGCTGCGATCAGAACAACGCCCGTCATAACGATCAGAAGCATATTCGATGGCATTCCATAAAAAGTGTGCCCTTCAAGCAGATGCTGGCCAAGGATCGGCTGGATCAAATATTTGAGCGGAACAATATTCCAGACCCCGAAGAATATACAAACCAGCGCTAATACAACCATTGGAAGCAGCATATATAATGATGCCTCTTTCACTTCTTTTTGATCTTTCGACTCTTCGCCGAAGAATGCCGCATGGCCCAGCTTTAAAAACGACGCAGCCGTAAGAAATGAACCTAGTAGTGCAAGCGCATAGAAGATCCACCCTCTTTCCAGGGCGCCGTCATAAACCAATTCTTTTGAGAAAAATCCATTGAAAGGCGGAACACCGGAGATCGAAGCAGCCGCGACCATAAAACAAATAAAGGTTATCGGCATTTTCCAGGCAAGCCCGCCCAATTTAGAAAGATCGGTTGTTCCGGTCTGTTTTTCGACCGAACCACCGGTAAGAAAAAGACATGATTTATATGTCGCGTGGTTGATCATATGGAAAAGTCCGCCGACGATCCCGACAGGAACGGCTGTCCCTATTCCTAAGATCATATACCCAACTTGGCTAATAGCATGATATGAAAGCAGCCGTTTAAAATCTTTTTGAATAAGCGCCATCATTACAGCCAAAATTATCGTAATAACTCCGATCCACATCAATAAAGGACTGAGCCAGGAGTTCGGAGATAGTTTAAACAGATCTAAAGAGATCCTCGCTAGAAAATATATCCCCAGGAGCTTCTCAATTGAAGCCGGAAGGATCGCCATAAAAGGGAGCGGAGCCGAAACTGCCGCATCCGGGATCCAACTATGGAAAGGCATCGAGCCGGCTTTGGCGATCGCGCCGATCATAAGTAAAATAAAAGCAACACTCCCCAACCCTGTTAGCGGAAGTGAAATTTGCGAAAGCGTAAAAGTTCCCGCCAGATATCCAGTCAAAATTACCCCCAGCATTAAACAAAGATCGGTTATTCCTATAATAATGAAAGCCTTTATCGCCGCTTTGTAGGCGTCTTTCCCTCCGACAAATATCATTCCAAAAAGAGGAAGAAGGAGCGCTTCCCAAAAGATCAAGAATAAGAATAAATTATTCGAAAGCGCAACTCCATTCGAAAGACCGATCGTCAAAAGAAAATAGATGTAATATTGTTTCAGGGACGGTCTTTCTTTCATAAACACGGTAGAATATACCGCGATCAGGAAGGCAAAGCTGGCAATGGCTGCCAGGATAAAGGCGCTGAATTGATACAGTCGAAGTGAAAAATCGATCCCAAAACTGAACCACATCAGTCTAACGGTACTAAAATATCCGATTGGAAGTTCAGGCCCTAGTCCACACCAGGGAAATGTAAAAGAAAACTCATGGCCAAAGAACCAAAAGGCTAAGGCAAGATTCACAAAAGCAATTAAGATCGTAATTGATTCTTTTAGCTTCTTGATATTTTCGGGCAGAATGAAAATAACCAGCGCGGAAACGATCGGAATTAATATCGGAAGTAATAAGTAATTTCCCATTATCTTAATACCCCCGGCATACTTTTAACAACGATCTCCATAAAATTAAATGGATAATTAATAAATATTCCGCCTAGCAAAGAAAGAGCTGCTAAGAGAGCAACACAAAATACCATCAAGAAAGAACCTTCTTTTACCAACAGACCTTTCGGTTCTCCCAAAAATATCATCGAAAACAATCGGGTCAGATAAAGGATCGTCATAAAAGCGCCAACGATATAGACCGAAGCTAAAATAATATGATTGGTTTGAACAGCGCCTAAAATAACCAAATATTTGGCAAAAAATCCGCCAAAGGGAGGCATCCCCATTACAGAAAACGAGCAAAACAAGAAAGCGATCGCCAAGACCGGCATAGTGCGGATCAGTCCGCCAAGCTTGGTGATATCTTTGGTCTTCATGTTCTGTTCAATTACGCCGGCAGAAAGGAAAAGGCCGCCTTTAGCCAGCCCGTGCATCATTATATATAGTAGGCCGCCGATCGCCCCGGTCGCATTTCCAACCGATAGTCCGAGAAAAATAAAAGCTATTTGGCTGACCGTAGAATAAGCAATGATCCTTTTCATATCGGTATCGATCATTGCCGCGCCGGCTGAAACAAGCATGCTGACCGCCGCAAGCCCAGGGATAAATACATGCCAGAATCCATCAATATGAAATGTTGCCAGGAACAACCTGGCAAACACATAGACACCGATCTTCACCAAGACTGCGGCATGCAAAAGAGCGGTAACCGGAGAAGGAGCAACGCCGGCATCCGGCAGCCAAGTATGAAAAGGAAATGTTGCCGATTTGGAAAGCAAGCCTACCATAATAAACCCGACTAGCAATCCTGGAATAACCTTTCCCGTCATTGCGCTAAGCTGAAATGTCCCGGTTAGCCCGAAGATCCCGACAAATCCCAAAAGCATCACGACCGCGCCAAAGACCGTGATCAAAAATGCCTTATCGGCTTTCAAGACATCTTTGGGACTGCGGAAAAATCCGATCAGGCGCCAGCAGGCAAGCGCGGTAATTTCCCAAAAGATAAAAAGTGCAATTAGATTATCTGAATAGACCAGGCCCATCATGGCGCCTAGAAAAAGGATGACCATAAAATAATATTCATTCTGGTTTTCATAATGGCTGACATAATCAAGCGAATAGAGAACAATAATTAGTCCGATAAATGAGGAGATCGAAGCCATAAATACGGCTAAAGCATCGATATTGAATACAAAAAAGACCAGCGCTCCACCGGAAGCAACATATGGGAGTAAAAACAGGGAAGCCAAGCAGGAGATTGCGATCAGCAAAAGGGCAAAATAATTCCTTGCACCTTTTGAAACCGCTCCTAACAGTGGCAAAACAAACGCCCCAACAATAGGAGTAAAAACGGACAATAAAACCAGCGTCTCTTGCATTTTTGTTCTTTCAAAATAAACCCCACCCTTTTCAAGGCGGGGTTAACTTATTTGTTATTTTACAACTTTTTAAAAATCTTTTCAACCGGCTATGCTATAATTTCCACCTAAATATGTTCAAGCTCGCTTATTTATTAATAATCTTTCTTGCAACCGGTTGTTTTGGCTTATCCACGGCTGTCTTTAACACCGACTATATTTCGGATCTAATCCCTTTTCAAGAACGCAATACTGTTTTCTACCTTAAAGACGGAAATGTTTGGCAGAAAAGCCAAGAAACCCCTCCAACAAAGATCTTGGACCTTGATGATGACATTTGTGCGTTTGACATTTCGAGCGATCAAAAAAGCATCGTTTGTTCGATAAAGAAAGGTCCGGAGCAGCCCTCCTCTAGCCCTTTATATCAAAAGATTGGCGACACCATTCAGCTTTATTCCGTCTCGGATGGACAAGGCTACGAAATATACAGCGATGGACATGCACAGATCAAAAATATTCTATTCACTCAGGGAAGCGGATTATTTGTGATCGCATTAAGCAACAAAAAAGAGAACATCGTTCTCATCCTGGACCCAACAACCAAACTTTATAAAACTTTCTCGAAAGATCGACGATCCGATATGAATAGCACCCTTTTCATTCAAGATGTCAGTCCGGATGGGAAATATGCATTATTAAGATATGCCTTCTTTGAAGGAAGCATGCAGCGGATCCTAAATTTAGCAAGTTTAACCCTGGAAGGATATCAAACTTCCTCAACGGTCGTTCAAGGAAATTATTTGTTGGGCTTTATCGGTTCAGACCAGCTTTTGGGGTATAAGGGAGCAATGATAGGACCAAATAATTTCAAGATAACTTTATCCGCCAGGAATTTCATTAATAAAGAGGAATCTACAGTTTTGGATTATAATTTCGATATGGTCCCAACTTATTTTGATGGAAAGTCCGATCCAAATAAGGTTTATTTTAGGTTATCGCCGCATACAGGCGATAATAAAAGCGTATTTTACGAGATCGATAAAAACACTTATAAATGTAGGGTTCTTTCTTCCAAGAGGAACATTTTGGCCTATATTGGAACAAATCAGTCTCTATGGATCACCAATACTTCTCTTAATAATCCTCAATTCGTCGATCTTGGCATTAAATCGAGCCAGGATATTAAAGTTAAATAATTTCTTTGCCATTTTGCTTATGCTACAATTCCTTTAAATACGATTCCAGGAGGTATTATCAATGAAAATCGCACTAATATTCTTAGCCCTTGTTGTTAGCCTATCCAGCAGCTCCTTTGCAACCGCTATGCTGAGTGGAGAGAAAGGAGCTAAACAATTAATTAATAATTTTATCAATCCTAATATTGACCACTTAAAACTTACAAAGACCCTGCATCCGGATAAACTTGATTATAAAGCTTTCTTCATAGATAAATCTTGGGAAAAAGCGATGAAAGTGTATGAGGAAACTTTATGGACTAAAGATCTGGTCATCGAAGGAAAAGAGGGACAAACAAAGATATTAATTTGGTCAGCAACCCCAGCTGAGCTCAAGGCCGGAACAGGGAATTCAAAGTTTTTCCCCGGCGGTTATCGCGATATCGCGGATCAAATCAGACCCCAACATACAATTTACCGATTCAAGCTTGTAGAACCCGGAGATACGTCCGGGAGATCTTTCGATGGTTTGGTTTATCTCAATGGACATTGGGTAATTTTCCCGAAACCATGGAAAGCGCTTAATGCAAAATGATGCCCGTATGGATCTCTTTGATGCAAAAGCCTTAGAATACAAACAAAAAAACGCTCCCCTAGCCTACCGTATGGCTCCAAGAACCCTTGATGAAATTGTCGGACAGGAAGAAATACTTGGCAACGGTAAACTTCTTCGAAGACTAATTGAAACCGATAAGATCACCTCAATCATATTATATGGCCCTCCCGGGGTTGGAAAGACGGTTATCGCCAGAGTTATTGCAAATACGACCAAGGGTCATTTTGAATGGCTGAATGCGGCAACCGCTAGCGTCGATGACATTCGAGGCGCAAGTAAACAGGCAAAGCAGCGAATAAAATTATATTCACAAAAAACGATCCTGTTCCTGGACGAGATCCACCGGTTCAATAAACTGCAGCAGGATTCTCTTCTTCCGGATGTTGAAGAGGGAAATTTAATCTTAATCGGTGCAACAACTGAAAATCCGTTCTTTTATGTAAATTCGGCGCTTGTATCCCGGTCGCAGATCTTTGAATTAAAACCGCTAACCACTGAAAACTTAAAAAAAGTCGTTCAAAGCGCGATCGAAGATAAAGATCGGGGTTTCGGCAATATAAAAATAAATATTAAAGACGAAGCTCTAGAACACCTGGCAAAACTATCCGACGGAGATGCCCGCAGGGCACTTTCCTCTTTAGAATTGGCGATCTTATCTACCCCAAAGGACAAGAAGGGAACGGTCAATATCACGCTCAAGATCGCTGAAGAATCGATCCAGAAGAAAAAGATCGTTTACGATAAAAAAGGCGAAGAACATTACAATACAATTTCGGCCTTCATCAAATCGATGCGGGGGTCGGATCCCGACGCGGCCTTATATTATTTAGCCAAGATGATCTATGCCGGAGAAGATCCGCGTTTTATTGCTCGAAGAATTGTGATCTGCGCAGCTGAAGACGTCGGGAATGCCGACCCGCTCGCGATTGTTGTGGCAAACTCCGCTATGCAGGTTGCCGAATTTGTCGGGATGCCGGAAGCCAGGATCCCGCTGGCACAGGCTGCAGTTTATGTCGCAACAGCATCAAAAAGCAATGCCGCCTATTTGGGGATCGAAGCTGCGCTCGCCGATGTAAAAGAGAGCCCTACGCTTGAAGTGCCAGAGCATCTCAAAAATGCGGTTTACGAAGGCGAAAAGAAAATGGGCAAAGGGAAAGGTTATAAATACGCACATGATTATGCGGACGGTTATGTAAAACAGGATTATTTATCCCAAACAAAGAAATACTATGAACCGAAAGACATCGGTTATGAAAAGAAGATCAAGGCGAGGATGGAAGAAAGAGGCAAGCAATGAGGTTACTCGGTTCCCATATGTCAGTTGCCGGCGGGGTTGATAAAGCGATCGAAAGAGGCTTGTCGATCAACTGCACCGCAATTCAAATTTTTGTAAAGAACAATAACCAGTGGTTCGGAAAGCCTTTTCAAGAAGATGAAATCCAAAGATTCATTATGGCTCAAAAACAAAGTAATCTTTTCGTCTTTGCGCACGCCGGATATTTAATAAACCTGGCCAGCAGTGGGACAGAAAATCATACAAAATCGATGCAATCGATGCGGGAAGAACTTGAACGCTGCGAAAAGCTTGGAATTTCTTTTGTGGTACTTCATCCCGGATCACACCTTGGTCAAGGCGTAGAGATCGGCATAAAAAACGTCGTAAATAATATAAATCAACTCATAGCCGAAACCAAAGGCTACAAGGTTATGATTCTTTTAGAGACAACCGCTGGTCAGGGAACAGGCCTTGGAAGTTCGTTTAATGAGCTAGGCCAAATCATCACCCAAGTTAATGATACTGCTCGCATCGGAGTATGTTTTGATACCTGCCATGTTTTTGCCGCCGGCTACGATATCAAAACAAAAGAGGGATACGAAAAAACCTGGGAAGAATTCCAAGATAATATTGGATTAAATAAGCTCTATGCTTTTCACTTGAACGACTCCAAAGGCCCCCTCGCCTCCCACAAAGACCGCCATGAACATATTGGAAAAGGGGAGCTTGGAATAGAGGCATTCAGATTATTAATGAATGATGATCGATTCAAGAACCTTCCTATGGTTCTGGAAACGCCTAAAGATCCGGATATGCAGCAGGATGTTGAAAACCTGAAAGTCCTTAATAGTTTGATATAATTGAATTATGAATAATAAGCACTACGAAGAACTTGGTTTCGCCAAAGTCGACCATCACCGGCAAAAAAGAAAAGGCTTTCCCGAAGTTATCTACTGCGAAGGGAAAACACCGGATCAGATCGCAAAAATCGCGCAAAAGATCTATCAACACGGGCATAACGTCCTTGCCACCCGAGCGGACAAAAAAGCTTATTTGGCGGTAAAGAAGCTGCTGAAGTCGGCAAAGTATTATGAACAGGCAAGGATAATCACTGTAAAGAATAAAGAAAGCAGACAGCAGAAAGCAGAACTCAGAAAGCAGGTCGTCATAGTTTCCGCCGGAACGTCCGATATTCCGGTTGCGGAAGAAGCGGCTGTTACTGCAGAATTCCTGGGACTAAAAGTTGAACGATTATTCGATGTTGGAGTTGCGGGAATCCATCGCTTATTGAATAATATGCAGCCGCTCCAGGAAGCAACCGTTATAATCGCCGTTGCCGGAATGGAAGGCGCCCTCCCCTCCGTCATTGGAGGATTGGTTGATACGCCAATTATTGCTGTCCCAACCTCAGTCGGCTATGGTTCAAGTTACAAAGGCTTAGCTGCGCTTTTGACAATGCTAAATTCCTGCGCTCCGGGAGTCGCCGTCGTAAATATCGATAATGGTTTCGGTGCCGCGGTAATGGCCTATTCAATAGTGAATAAAAAATGAAAGTCGCCTATTTCGAATGCCCATCCGGCATTTCCGGCAATATGATACTGGGAGCGCTCCTCTATGCTGGACTAGACAAAATTTTTCTAATAAAAGAACTTCGCAAACTTAAAGTCTCAAGTTACAAGTTGCAAGTCACAAAGCAAAAAAAATATGGGATCAATACAACCCACGTCGAGGTGATTACACACGAACAGCATCCCCACCGCGGGTTGAAAGATATTCTTTCTATTATTAATAAGAGCAAATTGGATAGAACCGTAAAACAGATGAGTATAACGATCTTTCGCCGACTTGCCGCCGCGGAAGCTAAAGTCCATGGAGTTCCGATCAACAAAATCCACTTTCACGAAGTTGGCGCTGTAGATGCGATTATCGACATTGTGGGGACGAGTATTGGAGTTCGGAGTTTGGAGATCGGAGACATTTATTGTAGCCCCTTACCTCACGGAGTTGGCAATATTAGGCATGCACATGGGGTGCTTCCCAACCCTGCCCCGGCAACTGCCGAGCTTCTAAAAAAATTTCCAACTTATGGAACAAAGATCAAAGGGGAACTTGTTACCCCAACTGGCGCCGCCATAATTACAACCCTTGCCAAAGCCAGCGAAATCCCGCCAAAAATGAAAGTTGAATCTATTGGATATGGAGCCGGCTCAAGAGAGTTCTCTATTCCCAACTATGCTCGATTATTTATTGGCGAAGCTCTAATTCCAACCGAAAATGATGCAATTTTGCAAATTGAAACTAATATTGATGATATGAAACCTTCTCTCTATTCCAAAGCAATTAAAAACATCTTATCTGCCGGCGCGCTGGATACCTATATAATTCCAATTCAAATGAAAAAAGAGAGAACTGGGGTTCAACTGATCGCCCTCTGCGCCCCAGAGAACAAAGATGCGGTTTTAAATGCTATTTTCACTTATACAACAACGCTTGGTGTACGCATCCATTTAGCCGTCCGCGAAAAACTGCAACGAAAATTCGTCAATATTAAAACGAAATATGGCAAAGCCAAGGTTAAAGTTGGCCTGCTTGGAAAGAAGGTCAAAGTTGTTTCCCCCGAATATGAAAATTATAGATCCCTCGCCAAAAAGCACCATATCCCCATCTCTAAGGCTTATAAAGCCATTATTAATAATCTCTAATCCGGCCTCCTAACCCTAACCTATCTTCACCTGGCAATAAGATTGCTCTGTCTTATTGAAAAGGGGGTGAGAAGAAGATGGGGGGAATTAATAAATCGATCCTGGTTGGAAGACTGGTTGCCGATCCTGAGATCCGATATACCGCCGAAGAACTCGCAATTGCCCGCTTTTGTTTAGCCATTAATCATGGGAGCAAAAAGAAAGGGAACGAATCTACCGATTTTATCAATTGCGTAGCCTTTGGCCCGCTCGCAAAAGTTTGCGGTGAATATCTGAAGAAAGGAAAATTGGTCGCCGTTGAGGGACGCCTTTCGATAAAAAAGTATGAGAACAAAAAGGGCGAAAAGAAGACCAGTACCGAGGTTTTGGTGGATGAGTTACAGATGCTCGACAGCAAAATGGCTGTTGCCGCCGCGTAACTAATAATTTTGCCCCCGGGCGGGCTTCTCACTGCCCGGGGCAAAATGTGCTATAATTTCCCCGTTGTGAAAAAGGCTATTATTCTTTTTGCATTATTTGTTTTCATCTCCTCCGTAGGTTATGCGGAAAAAGCAATTAAACTTCCCGAGCCAAAAATTTCCGGAAAAGTTTCACTTGAAGAATCAATTGCAAAAAGAAGGTCCGACAGAGCTTTTTATACGCAAGAGCTGACGATCGAGCAAATATCCCAATTATTATGGGCGGCTCAGGGGATCACGGATAAAGGATGGGGTTTTAGAGCAGCCCCCTCCGCCGGATCTCTCTATCCATTGACACTTTATGTAATAAAAAGCGATGGTGTATTTAAATATATTCCCGACGGACACAAAATTATCCAAACCTCGACTGAAGACAAGCGCCCCTCCCTGGTAAGGGCATCCTTGGGACAAGCCTACATTGGAGAAGCCCCGCTGGTGATCGTTATTGCCGGTAATTTCAGAATAACGGAAGCAAAGTATGGGCAAAGAGCCTATAGATACATAAATATGGAAGTCGGGCATGTCGCTGAAAATATTGCCCTGCAGGCGGTTGCGCTGGGACTATCCAATGTGAACGTTGGAGCTTTTTGGGATGATGTCGTAGCAAAGGTCCTTGAGCTTCCCGAAACTCAGGACCCCTTCTATATTATTCCGATCGGATACTATAAAGCCTCTTAAAGAAACATATGAAAAAAACCAAGCCTGATATATATAGGATCCTGGCGATATGCACGATATTGCTCGGTATTCTATATTTTTATTTAACGGTTTTTGCACCTAAATTCATCCCAAGCTTCTTCCGCGTTGCAACTATCAGGCGGCCGATCACTTTGCTTTTACTCGGAACGGACGTCTCATTTGATCCCGTTACAAAAGAACCCGTTTTTAATGTTAAAGGAAGGACCGACAGCCTTCTACTGATCCGGATGGATCCGATCCGCGGCAAAGTAACAATTCTTTCCATTCCCCGAGATAGTTTTGTTCCGGTCCCAGGTGGTTACGGGCAGCAAAAAATAAATGCGGTGAATGTTATTGGCGGGATCGATCTTCTTAAGCAAACATTAAAAGACCTTACTGGAAAAGAGATCGATCATTACCTATTAATCGATCCGGCGGCGACTATAAAATTAGTCGACCTTCTTGGCGGAATCAAAATAAATGTTGAAAAAGACATGTATTATAATGATAATGCACAAGATCTGCATATTAACCTGAAACAAGGCGAGCAAAAATTATCAGGAAAACAAGCCCATGATTATATAAGATTTAGGCACGACGCAATGGGGGACATTGGAAGGGTTGAAAGACAACAAAAGTTCATGGAAAGCCTTTTTTACACTCTGGCAAGGCCGTCAAATATAATTAAAGCACCGATCGCTCTTAAAGTTATCTTCAGCTTCATCAGCACCGACCTTCCGCTGTCAAATATCGTTCGCATTGCAAATTTCTTCAGATCTATTTCTTATAAGGATGTTACAACCTTTGTAGCCTCCGGCACCCCGCAAAACACTAGCTATGCCGGATCGATCTGGTTGCTCAATAAGCAAGAACTTACCGATACAATAAATAAATATTTTTAATGAATAAAAAGAAAAAATCAAACAATTACTATACGGAAGCTTTCGCCTCGCTTCTCATCGTCGGACTTGGACAGGTCCTTAAGGGTGAAGGAGAAAAAGGATTAAAACTGATCTTATGGTTTTATTTTGTTCTTCCGGAGATATCCTATTGCGCTTTGATCATTAATGGATTTTTATTCATATTTGTATTAAGCTTTGCATTGATATTGGGTTTTATACTATGGATCTACGGAATTTATGATGCATTAAAAAATGAAACAGTCCTTTAAAATATTTTCAATCCACCGCATACCGATCGAAATAAATTACTCCTGGTTCTTTATTTTATCCCTTGTAGTATTCACCCTGGCAAATGGATATTTCCCGATAACAAATGAGGACCTCCCCTCCTTTGCCTATTGGATCATGGCTTTTATTTCCGCGATCCTGCTTTTCGCTTCTCTGCTCGCCCATGAGCTATCACATTCAATTGTCGCGCAGAATAATGGCCTAAAAATATACGGGATAACCCTTTTTATTTTCGGCGGCGTTGCCCATTTGGAAAAAGAACCACCCTCCCCGGCCATTGAATTTAAAATGGCGATCGCCGGACCGATAATGAGTTTTATGCTGGCGCTGTTTTTCTTCATTCTTACCGGAACATTCAAAACCCTTTCATTCCCGGCCTATACCTATTCGATCAGCTATTACTTATTTTGGACGAACCTTTTAGTAGGAATGTTTAATTTAGTCCCGGGGTTCCCCCTCGATGGCGGAAGGGTCCTGCGCTCAATTATTTGGTTTTTATATAAGAACCTGAATTTCGCAACCCGCATAACCAGCAATATTGGAAAATTGTTCGCCTATCTTATGATCGGATATGGATTGGTGGGAGTATTAGCGGGATTTTATCTTAATGGGATATGGATCATTTTTATCGGGTTTTTCCTGCTAGAAGCAGCCGATATGAGCTATAAACAGATCGTTATGAAAAAGATCTTTCGCGGGGTAACCGTGAATAAGCTGATGAGCAAAACGATCGTCACTGTCCCTCCGGACATCTCCCTCGACCATCTTGTTGACGATTATTTTTTTAAATATCGTTATGCATCTTTTCCCGTCATGGAAGAAGATGCCATTCTTGGCCTCGCAACCCTGCATAACGTAAAAGAGGTTGGAAGAGACAAATGGCCGTCAACAACTGCCGCGGAAAATATGATCCCCGTTACGGCCGATCTGATAATTAGTCCCGGCAAAGACGTTGCCGAAGCATTATCACAGATGGCAAATAATGAAATAGGTAAGCTGCTGGTGGTCGAAAACGAAAAACTGGTCGGCATTATTTCCCAGAACGATATTATTAAACTATTCAAGATCAAGAGCAAAGTCGAAGAATGATACAAAAAAGAAAGGCCCTTTTAATTATCGCTTTTGAGAACTTCCGCGACGAGGAATATATCGAACCAAAGAGAGAATTGGAAAAAGCCGGGATCGAAGTTACCACCGCATCAACAAAAATCGGAACAGCCACCGGAAAGTTTGGAATGAAAGCCGCGGTCGATATAAATATAGATACGGTAAAAGCAACTGATTATGACGCAATTCTCTTTATCGGCGGCTCGGGAGCAGATGTTTATCATAATGATCCGATCGCCCATAAGATCGCGCAAGACACGGTTAATGCAGGTAAAATACTCGGCGCGATCTGCGGCGCGCCCCCTATCCTCTCCTACGCAGGAGTTCTCAAAGGTAAAAAAGCTACCATGTACGCTGATACAGGAGCACTTGCGAAAGGCGGAGCAAAATATACCGGCAATGGCATTGAAACTGATGGTAATATTATTACAGCAACCGGACCGGACACGGCAAAGGAATGGGGAGCAGCGATCGTTAATAAAATAAATGGAAAATAACGCGCTAGCAAAAATATTTTATGAAACCGCCGAACTTCTTGCGCTAAAGAACGAGAACCCTTTCAAAATAAGAGCCTACCAAAAAGCCGCTAATAATATTGAGAATCTATCAAATAACCTTGAAGAAATTTACAAAAAAGGCGGCCTGCCGGCACTGCAGGAAATCCCGGGCATTGGACATGACCTATCTTTAAAGATCGAGGAATTCATCAGAACCGGTAAAGTCAGGTCATACAAAGAACTTACCCATGAATTCCCCAAAGAGATCATTAATCTGATCAATATACCCGGCATGGGACCGAAAACTGCACTGCTACTAAATAAAAAACTTAAGATCGATACGCCCGCAAAACTTGAAAAGGCGGCACGTCACGGATTATTGCGAAATATCCCGGGATTTGGAATAAAAAAAGAGGAAAACATATTACGCGGGATCTCTCTTAAAAAAAGATCCAAAGGAAGGTTTCGGCTGGATGAAGCGACCGAGTATGCGGAACTGATCGTAGAAAAATTGAAAAAATCAAAGGGAGTAAAAAAGATCCTTCCCTGCGGAAGCTTGCGCCGGGGACAGGAAACTATCGGCGACCTTGATATCTTAATTACATCAACAGATCCAAAACCGATCATGGACGCTTTTACTGCCCTCCCCTTTGTTACAAACATTATTGTAAAGGGAGAAACCAAGTCTTCGGTCATATTAAAGAATGGGATGCAGGCCGATCTAAGAGTTGTTAATCCAAAAAGTTTTGGAGCGGCGGCCCATTATTTTACCGGCTGCAAGGCGCACAATATCAATATCCGCCAACTGGCGCAAAAGAATGGATGGAAGGTTTCCGAATATGGGATCTTCAAAGGAAATAAGCAGATCGGCGGAACGACCGAAGAAGAGATGTTTTCAAAGTTCGGCTTGCAATTTATCCCGCCGGAATTGCGAGAGATGCGGGGAGAATTCGAAGCTGCCGCGAAAGGAAAGCTCCCAAAACTTATTGAACTCTCCGATATAAAAGGCGATCTGCATTCTCATACCAATGCGACTGATGGATCAAATACGATACTCGAAATGGCACAGGCCGCAAAAAAGCTGGGGTACGAATACATCTTGATCTCAGACCATAGCCAATCGACTAGGGTTGCCAGAGGCCTAAGCATCAAACAATGCCTCCAGAATATAAAAGAGATCCACTCAGCAGGTAAAATGATCTCCGGAATAAAGATCCTGGCAGGCGCGGAAGTTGATATTCTTCCGGATGGAAAGCTGGATTATCCGGATGAAGTTTTAAAACAATTTGATCTATGTATATGCTCTATCCATTCTAACTTTAAAATGCCGAAAGAAAAAATGACCGCCCGAATAGTAAAAGCTTTTCAAAACAAGTATGTCCATATTTTTGCGCACCCTACCGGAAGGTTGATCGGAGAAAGAGAACCTTATGCGGTCGACATGGAGCAAGTATTGAAAGCAGCAAAAAAGTATAAAATAGCGCTTGAATTAAATGCCCATCCAAAACGCCTCGACCTGACGGATATTTATTGCCGGCGGGCAAAAGAGCTTGGGGTGAAAGTCGTTATTTCAACCGACTCTCACAGAACCAGCCAACTTAGCCTAATGAAATACGGTGTTTTGACTGCCAGACGCGGATGGTTGGAGAAGCATGACGTATTAAACACTTTGCCAATCTCTAAATTACTGCTAAGATTAAAGGACAAATGATTTTAACAGTTTATATCGATGGTGCTGCACGCGGTAATCCCGGACCGGCCGGGATCGGGATCGTTATTAAAAAAGGCGAAGGAACGATAAAAGAGATCGCCGATTATATCGGCGAGGCAACGAATAATGTTGCAGAATACACCGCTTTTGTTTGCGGGCTTGAGCGGGTCATCCATCTAAAAGCAACGGAAGTCCACTTCTATTCGGATTCCGAATTATTGGTAAAACAGATCAAGGGTGAATATCAGGTAAAGAATGCGGGATTAAAACCTTTTTATCTGCGTGCAACTTCACTTATTAAAAAACTGAAAAAGTTTTCCATCTCCCATATCCCCCGCGAAAAGAATTTGGAAGCGGACATGCTGGCCAACTGCGGGATAGATGAACAAACCCCTTAATTCCTGTTATAATATTGATGGGCAGGACGTATGGCTACCCTAAGGGGAGGAAAGTCCGGACTCCAAGAGCAAAGGTGGTTGCTAACGGCAACTGTTCCCCGATGTAACATCGGGGAATAAGGAAAGTAGCACAGAAAATACACGGCCGAACTAGACCCTAAAGGTTTGGTGGCAAAGGTGAAAACGAGAGGTAAGAGCTCCCGACGCAATAGACTGGAGACAGTCGCGTGCTAAACCCCACCTGG
>JBAYJF010000025.1:0-15094 GCA_041665245.1 Candidatus Margulisiibacteriota bacterium
CAAAAAGAAGCCCATTTGCACCTGCCGGATTGATCGACTTCTGGGCAAAGATCCCAACCGCAATTGAACCCCACAAACCACCCATTCCATGACAGGCAAAAACATCGAGCGATTCATCAATTCTCCATTTCATTCTTAGCACGATCATATAATAGGAGATGACCGCGGCAATAGCTCCAATTACCAATGCCGAAAGAGGGCTAACAAAACCGGATGCCGGCGTTACCGCCGCAAGGCCAACTACTGCACCCGTAGCAACACCCAAAACGCTCGGACGGCGATGAAACCAACTCAGGGTCATCCAAACAACGGCCGCCGCCGCACCGGCAGTATTAGTCGCAACAAAAGCAGAAGCAGCGATCCCATTTGCGGCAAGCGCTGACCCGCCGTTAAAACCAAACCAACCGAACCAGAGCAAAACCGCACCAAGCACAACGATCGGGATATTGCTCGGTTCCATATTATCTTTCCCGTAGCCTTTTCTTTTACCAATGATCAAGGCGATTGCCAAGGCGGAAAAACCCGCTGTGACATGGACGACTATCCCGCCGGCAAAATCGAGAACGCCCATCCCCCGCATCCAGCCCCCTACCCCCCAGATCCAATGGGCCATCGGATCATACACAATTGTGGCCCACAATACGGAAAAGATCAGAAAACTCGAAAACCTTATCCTTTCGACAAAAGCGCCGACGATCAGCGACGGGGTAATGACCGCAAAAGCAGCCTGGAATATCATAAATGCCAGCGCCGGGATCGTCGCCGCATAAGCAGCATTCGGAGCTTGCCCAACCCCGATCAATCCAAGCCATTGTCCATTCCCAATTAACCCTTTAATGGTTGGAGCAAAGGCCAGCGAATAGCCGAATAATACCCATTGAATAGAGATCACAAAAAGCATAGCAAAACACATCATGATCGTTGAGAGAATATTTTTTTTCCTGACCATACCACCATAAAAGAGACCGACAGCGGGAGTCATCAGGACCACAAGCGCAGCTGAAATTAAAACCCAGGCGGTATCTCCGGCGTTGATCATTTGCTAAAACCCCCTAAAAGTTCCCTTTGTTTTCTATGCACTGGGGAAATATTAGCAATATTATTACCTTCAAGCAAACCGCTTAATTAAATACACTATTGTAGATACTCGCCAAATTTTCTACGTTATTGAAATTATATCGCCCCCTGCCCCTTCTCCCTTGTTCTAATGCGGATCACCTCATCAATGTTGTATACAAAAATCTTTCCATCGCCAATGCTGCCGGTCTGGCAGACCATTTCAATGACTTTTACGACCGTCTCGGCATCTTTATCTTCAACCACCAGTTCGACCTTTGTTTTCGGCAGGAATTCAACTTTATATTCACCGACCCGCCATTCCAGCGTTACTCCTTTTTGCGTTCCCCGCCCCTTTACCTCCGTAACGGTCATCCCATGAAAACCTTTTCTATCCAGCGCCTCTCTCAATTCTTCCAATTTTTCCTGTCGTATTATCGCTTCGATTTTTTTCATTTTATCTTCTCCTTTTATACGCTTTCCGCATGCTGTGAAATATCCAGTCCCACTAACTCTTCGTTTTCGTTTACCCTAAGACCCATAACAAGATCTATCCCTTTTGCAAGAATAAGAGTGACCACGAACGCAAATAGCGCCGTCGTGCAGGCTGTAAATATTTGAACCCAGAGCAGATTAAAATTCCCATAAATTAGTCCATCCGCGCCGGCCGGATTAATCGCTTTGCTTGCAAATATTCCGGTTGCAATACACCCCCAAAAACCTCCCATCCCATGGCAGGCAAAGGCGTCTAGCGATTCATCAATGCGAAACTTCATCCTTAACACGATCATATAATAAGAAATAAGAGCCGCAACTCCGCCAATAATTATCGAAGAGAGCGGATCAACGTACCCCGAAGCTGGAGTTATCGCAACGAGCCCCACAACAGCACCGGTTGCAACACCTAAAACACTTGGCCGGCGATGAAACCAGCTTAAAGCCATCCAAACCAAGGCGGCCGCTGCCGCGGCAGTATTAGTGACCAAGAAAGCTGATGCAGCTAAACCGTTTGCGGCTAAAGCCGACCCGCCATTGAAACCAAACCAACCAAACCAGAGCAAAACCGCGCCTAAAACTACGATCGGGATATTGCTCGGCTCCATATTATCTTTTCCGTAGCCTTTTCTTTTACCAATGACCAGCGCGATCGCCAGGGCGGAAAAACCGGCTGTAATGTGAACGACAGTCCCTCCGGCAAAATCAAGAGCTCCGAGCATGCGCAGCCAACCCCCTATCCCCCAAACCCAATGGGCGACCGGAACATAAACAATTGTTGCCCATATTAATGAAAATACCAGAAAAGCCGAAAATTTGATCCTCTCCACAAATGCGCCAACGATCAATGATGGAGTTACGATCGCAAAAGCAGCTTGGAACATAATAAAAGCAAAGGCAGGAATAGTTGCCGCATATTCGGCAAGAGGCACCTGTCCAAGGCCAATCAAACCAAGCCATTGTCCGTTACCAATAAGGCCTTTTATTGTTGGGGCAAAAGCCAGGGAAAACCCGAACAGGACCCATTGGATACTGATCAGCATCAAGATCGCAAAACACATCATGATGGTCGATAAAATATTTTTCTTCCTGACCATCCCGCCGTAAAAGAAACCGACCGCCGGCGTCATTAAGATTACCAGCGCCGTTGAAATCAGGACCCAAGCTGTATCTCCCGTATTTATCATGTTGATCGCCTCCTTTTATATATTTATATCCAACTGGGTTGTAAAAGCTGATTTTGCGCCGTTATTGTATTTTCCATAAGCGAAAAGGACCGACGTATTTGGAGAAAAATACCAGGAAACTCCGCCAAATAATGCGCCCAGGGTTGAATTGCCGCCGGCAAAGTCAACACAAGCCCAGAGTTTATCATTGATCGTTTTATCCCAGGTCAAGATAACGCCGCCATTGTCATTGCCGATCGTGCTGGAGTTGCCCTGAAAATACCCGGCCGAAAGGCGGCCAAAGGCAAAGGTCTTAGCGGCCAATCCGTAGACAACGTTTTGGTCGGTTTGGTCCTTAAGCATACCAAAGCCATATCCTCCTATGGCGAGAGCCGGGACCCCTTCTTTTTCAGCGATCCCGTATTTGGCGTTATAAACCAGCTGGCTGCCAGGAACAGTTTGCGGAGAAAGTTCGTCAATTCCAATTTCCAGACCGGGTAAGAGGCCGTAAGTCAAACCTAGATCAGTCGGATAATTATAGCCGCCCGAAGTCCTATCATCGACAGTAAAATAATCGTCGATCCCAAAATGCCAGGTCCCTTTCGCCTGGATATCGGTCGAGGGGTTCCAGATCTGAGTCGAAGGTGTAGCAAACGCGGCCGAAACAAGAACTATCGCTAAAATAAACAACAAAGTAAATCTATTCATATACGTATCTCCTTATATAAATTAATCCACCCTTTGTTTACACAAGAGTTGAAGCAATCTTATTACCAGGAATAATAACGAGGAAAACGACAAATTAACTACGACAATATTGTAGATGGGAGGGAGGTTTATACTATTTTGTATTTCTTGATCTTGTATCCGAGCATTCTTTCGGTGAGACCGAGGACTTTGGCGGCATTTCGCTGGGTTTTATGCTTTTCCAAAGCATCTTCGATCCGCTGCTTTTCGATCGCTTCAATAACTTCCGGCAAGGTCGCACCGGAGAGAGAAATATCAATGGTCTCTTTTTTTAATATGTTCGGCGGAAGCTCATGGGCAGTGATCACCTCTTTTTGGCAAAGGACGACCGCCCGCTCGACCACATTTTCAAGCTCCCGCACATTCCCCGGCCAGCGGTAACACATGAGAAGCTCAAGCGCCATGCGATTGATCCCTTTAATTTTCCTTTTATTCTCTTTGGCGAATTTCTGCAGAAAAAAGTCCGCTAAAAGAGGGATATCCTCTTTGCGTTCCCGAAGCGGCGGAAGAGTGATCGGAAAAACGTTTATCCGATAATACAGGTCTTCCCTGAATTTTCCATTTTTTATCATTTCTTCAAGGTTGCGGTGGGTAGCACAGATCACACGAACATCGATTTTATTGGTCTTGTTCCCGCCAAGCCGTTCAAATTCCTTTTCCTGCAAAACCCTTAATAATTTGACCTGCGTAGAAAGAGGAAGGTCCCCAATTTCATCAAGGAAGATCGTTCCGTTGTTTGCCATTTCAAACCGCCCCAATTTTCTCTCGTTTGCACCCGTAAAAGCCCCTCTTTCATAGCCAAATAGTTCGGATTCAAGTAAATTTTCCGGCAGTGCCGCACAGGCAACTTTAATAAAGGGTTGCGCCGCGCGCGGACTCATATAGTGTACGATCGAAGCAACTAATTCTTTTCCGGTCCCCGATTCTCCCTGTAAAAGGACCGTTGCTTGGCTATCCGCTACCTGCATCGCCGCTTCAAGGGTCGTCTCCATGACCTTCGAGCCGTAAACAATATTATCAAATTTATATTTACCTTTTAATTCCTGCCGCAGTTTAATGTTTTCCGACACGATCGCCTGCTTGTCTTTTTCCGCCATCTCCCTGATCTTTACAGCTTGCCCAACCATTGAAGCAATGATCGTAAGAAGGCGTATATCATCCTCATAAGCAATATCGCCTTTAAAGAGGTGGTCGACGGAAAGAGCCCCAATGACCTTGTCGCCGGTTTTTATCGGAACGCATAAAAATGCAAATTTCCTATCTTGCAGATCTTTTCTGGCTTTCGTCTTGTTTAAAAAGAGAGGTTCGGCTTCGATGTCTTTTACTATCATCGGCTCGCCGCTTTCAACAACTTTACCGGTGATCCCTTCTCCGATCTTATAGCTCCCGCGTTCTTTTTCCTCCTCGGATAATCCTTGCGCCACTTCTATCTTTAGCTCATTTGACACGGGGTTTACCAGAGTAATTGTCCCTCGCTGCATCCCAAGCGTATCCGACAATACAGATAGGATCAACTCCAGGCTCTTTTGGATATCGAGGGATGAAGAAAGCGCATTACCGATATTAATTAAAGCTTTAACTTTGAGGTCATTCATAGCATACAATATTGTATACTATGTTTACATAATTGTCTATGCCAAGTTAAAACTCAGCCTGCCGTCTCCGCTCCCCCATGCTTAATCACTCTCGCATCCACCATATAGACCACTTCCTCGCCGATATTCGTTGCATGGTCAGTGATCCTCTCCAGATGCCTTGATACAAGCAAAAGCGGGATTGCGCGTGAAACCGTGCTCGAATCTTTGGTCATGATCTCTACCAATTCTTCGTGGACCAGATCGCGCAGTTTATCCGATTCTTTCTCTTTTATCCGGATCTCCCTAACTTTACCGGAGTCTTTGTTAATAAAAGCATCTAACGCCAATGCAACTGTTTCCTGCGCCAGTATTGCCATTTTTGGGATATCGATCAAAGGCTTTAAAAGAGGCTTATCCGAAAGGTCGATCGCCCTTTCAGCAATATCTACGGCCATATCCCCGATCCTCTCGAGGTCGTTAGAAATGCGCATTCCGGTCATCAAAAATCTTAAATCGGAAGCCTCGGGCTGGCGCAAAGCGACCAATTGGATGCTTTTCTCATCAATTTCCAGTTCCAGCTGGTCGATCTTGTTGTCATCAGATACGACCGCTTCTGCCATTTGTTTGTCTAATCTCTTGAGCGCTTCAACCGATCGCTGGATCGATTCCTGCACCATGATCCCCATTTTTAAGATAAGGTCCTTTAATTCACCCATTTCACTGTCAAATATTCTCTGATGGTTCATATTATCCAAACCTCCCTGTTATGTAATCATCCGTCCGTTTGTCTTTAGGCGATGTAAAAATTGCTTTTGTATCGCCAAATTCCACCAATTCACCAAGCAGCATATATCCGCATTCGCCAGAAACCCGTGCTGCCTGCTGCATATTGTGCGTCACGATCACTATAGTATAGTGCTTTTTCAGCCCCAACATCAACTCTTCGATCCGCATCGTTGCCAGGGGATCCAGCGCCGAACATGGCTCATCCATGAGCAAAACTTCCGGCGTTACCGCAATAAGCCGGGCAATGCAGAGGCGCTGCTGCTCTTCAAGCGTCAATTCCAAAGCATTCATCGACATTTTATCTTTTAGAGCGTCAAATAATAGAACAGACGATAAGCTTTTAACAACCGCTTCTTCAATTTTTCCTTTTTCTCTAACCCCTCTAATTCTTAGCCCGAAAGCAACGTTCTCATATACTGAAAGGGGAAAAGGATTAGGCCGCTGGAAGACCATCCCAACTTTTTTCCTAAGTTCGATCAGGTCGACCCCGCAGCCCAGTGCTTCCTTTCCATCAATTTTAACGCTACCGGTGATCGCAACCCCGTCGATCAGGTCATTCATTCGGTTAAATACTCTAAGCAGAGTAGATTTTCCGCAGCCCGACGGGCCGATCAATCCGGTAATGGTATTTTTCTGAATACCAAGCTCAATATTTTTTAGCGCATGAAAATCCCCATAATGAAGATTTAATTTTTCGGCTTCGATTATATGTTCCATTATCCAAATCTCCCGGTAATGTAGCCTTCGGTTCGTTTGTCGCGCGGCGCAGTAAAAAGATGCTTGGTCTCATCAATTTCGATCAATTCACCCATTAAGAAAAAAGCGGTCCGATCAGAAACCCTCGCCGACTGTTTAACATTATTGGTCACTAATATTTGCGTATACTCTTTTTTTAAGACCCGCATAGCCTCTTCGACTTTAAAAGTCGAGATCGGATCAAGCCCTGAACACGGCTCATCATATAGGATAACTTCCGGTTCAACGGCAAGAGTTCTGGCAATACAAAGCCTTTGCTGCTGCCCACCCGAGAGCTTCGCCGCCATAGTGTTAAGGCGGTCTTTTACTTCGTCCCAGATCGCCGCAGCCCGCAATGATTTCTCAACAATTTCCGCAACTTTTATTTTATCTGTCGTTCCATGCAAACGCGGACCATAGGCAACATTATCAAAGATAGACATGGGGAGCGGCAGCGGCAGGGCAAAAACGATCCCTACCCTTTTCCGAAGCATCTGCACATCTATTTCGGTAAAAATATTCTTCCCGTCCAGCAATATTTCACCCTCATTTTTAGAATTAGGATAAAGTTCGTTTAACCTGTTCACCGCCCTCAAAAACGAGGTTTTCCCGCTATTTGCCGGTCCTATGATCCCGAGGATCTCGTTCTTTTTAACTTCAAACGAAACCTTCTTCACCGCCGCAATACTATTGTAATAAACGCTTAATTCTTGGATCTTGATTTTTGAATTATTATTTGACATTTGTAATTTGTCATTTGTCATTTGTATGTCTACCACGTTTTTTTCCTTCTAAAGTGCATTCGAATATATGAAGCAAAAATATTCAAAATAAAGATCATTCCGACCAAGACCAGGACCGTCCCATATTGTATTTTTGGACTAACATTCGGAACTTGAGTTGATAATACATAGATATGATACGGGAGCGCCATGGCCTGGTCGTAGACCGACCCGGGAAGCTTTGGAAGATAAAAGGCCGCTACCGTAAACAGGATCGGCGCCGTCTCCCCTGCCGCTCGTGATAACCCCAATATAGTGCCGGTAAGGATACCGGGAATAGCATTCGGCAAAACCACATTCCTTACCGTCTGCCAGCGCGAAGCGCCAAGGGAATAACTAGCCTCTCGAAAAGAACGGGGCACAGCACTAAGAGCTTCCCGGGTAGCGGTAATGATTACCGGCAGGGTCATAATTGACAAGGTCAAAGAACCGGCCAAGATCGAAGAGCCAAATCCCAAAAAAGCAACAAAAAGACTGAAGCCGAACAATCCGTATACGATCGATGGAACACCGGCCAAGTTAACAATGGCAATTTCAATAACACGGGTCAACCAATTTCTTTCAGCATATTCATTTAAATAGATCGCCGCCAGAATGCCGAACGGTATCGAAAAAAGCGCGGTCCCAATAGTTAAAAATATCGTACCTACAATTGTCGGAAATATCCCGCCCGACCGCATTCCATCATGCGGCATGCCGAAAATAAACTCAAAGCTTAGCGCGGGCAGGCCATTCAGCAAAACAACGAACAAAACCAACGCTACCGGCGCTATCACAATAATGGTCGCCAGTAATAAAATGGCAAAGGCTATTTTTTCTTTTACTTTTGAATCGATCATCTCTTCACCTTAAACTTTTTTTTGCTTCTGTGCAGGAACATATCGGCCGAAAGGTTTATCGCAAAACTGATAATAAACAGGATGATCCCGATCGCAAATAATGAATAATAATGCGGGCTTCCCGACACTGCTTCTCCCATTTCAGCTGCGATCGTAGCCGTCAGCGTCCTTACCGGCTGAAGCATACTGGTCGGCATGACCGCCGCATTGCCGGTGATCATGAGGACCGCCATTGTCTCGCCCACTACCCTTCCTATCCCAAGCATCACCGCCGCTAAAATACCAGATGAAGCTGCTGGAAGCGTTACCCTATAAATTGTTTGCCAGCGGGTCGCCCCTAGTGCCAGCGATCCTTCTTTATAACTTTTTGGGACCGAAGCGATCGAATCTTCAATGATCGAAACGATCGTCGGCATCGACATGAAGGCCAGCATTATTGAACCCGCCATAGCCGTCAGCCCGCTTGAAAGATTAAAAGTGCTTTTAAGAAATGGCGCCAGTGTAATGATCCCGATAAAACCAAGGACGATACTAGGGATCGCCGCCAGCAGCTCTATCCCGGATTTTAAAAAATCCCGCAGCCACGGCGGAGCGACCTCAGCTACATATACCGCCGAAGCGATCCCCAACGGAACGGCAATTACGATCGCACCAAAAGTAACAAAAAGAGACCCGATAATTAAGGGAAGAATGCCAAACTGCGGTGGATCCGAGATCGGATACCAATTTGTACCCGTAATAAAATCGATCGGGTTGACCGTACGAAAAAGCGACAGCCCTTCTTTTAATAGAAAAACTAAAATCAACAACACGAACAGGATCGAGGCGATCCCGGATAAAAAGATCAGCTTTTCAATAATAAATTCGGATAGTTTTTTCATTTGATCGGCACAAAATCCATTTTTAATACGATTTCCTGTCCTTTTTTACTAAATACAAAATCGACAAAAGGCTTGAATTTTTCGGTTGGCTCACCATTGGTATAGAAAAGAAGCGATCTTGAGATAGGATAGATCTTTTTCTTAACGCTTTCAACGGTTGGGAATACATAAGAAGATCTTTCATCGCTTGCAACCGCCAGCGCCTTTTGCTTATTATTCAAATATCCTAATCCGATATAGCCGATCGCTGCCGGATTTGAGATGATCTCTTCCACGATCGCCTGCGACGATGGCATCATCAAGACATTGGCGGCAAATTCGTCTTTGTTTTTCTTCTTCCCCATCTTGACCACTTTTTCAAGAAAAAAAACATGGGTACCGGAATTCCGATCACGGGAAAGCGCTACGATCTTTAAATCCTGCCCACCAAATTCATTCCAATTCTTCGCCTCCCCCCTGAATATCCTTGATAATTCCGGGATCGTTAATTTACTTATTGGATTCGTTGGATTGACGACCAGTGTAATTCCGTCGCTGGCAACATGGATTTCTTTTGGGTAGATCCCTCTTTCGTTTGCCATAGCGATCTCTTTCTTTTCCATATTACGCGAGCACATAGCGATATCCGTTGTTCCGCTTAATAAGGAAGCAATCCCGGCACCCGACCCTCCCCCTGTCACTGCCACCGCCTTTTCTGGGTATTCCAGCATAAACTCTTCCGTCCAAGCTTGCGCCAGGTTAACCATTGTATCGGAGCCTTTGATCTGGATCGCACGATTCCCTCGAGAACAACCCAAGAGTGAAATAACAGTTAAAGCCAGGCATAAATACAGGGCAACACGTCTTTTCATACTTAACTGAAGTATCTACTATAATTGTTACGGGAATGTTAACATTGTGTAAATTTAAAGTTAATGCAACAACCATCATCCAAACCTCCCCGTAACGTAATCTTCGGTCCGTTTATCCGTCGGCGCGGTAAATATCTTGGCAGTATGGTCAAATTCAATTAATTCCCCCATCAGGAAAAATCCGGTATAATCCGCGATCCGCGCCGCCTGCTGCATATTGTGGGTAACGATCACAATCGTGTATGCCTTCTTTAACTGATGAATTAATTCTTCAATTTTACCCGTTGAGATCGGGTCAAGAGCTGAACAGGGTTCGTCCAATAACAGGATATTGGGTTTTACCGCCAGCGCGCGCGCGATGCAAAGCCGCTGCTGCTGCCCGCCAGATAAGCCTATGCCAGGTTTGAACAAAATATCCTTGACCTCGTCCCACAGGGCGGCTTGTTTTAAACTTATTTCAACTACTTCGTCTAAAGCTTCTTTTTTCTTTAACCCACCCAATTTTATTCCGGCAACAACATTGTCATAGATACTCATCGTCGGAAATGGGGTCGGTTTTTGGAAGACCATGCCGATCTGCCTTCTCAATTCAACCGGATCAGATCCCGGCGCATTAATATCTTTTCCATCAACAAGGATCTCCCCTTTCGCGGTCGCACCGGGGACCGTTTCATGCATCCGGTTAATGCAACGGATAAAAGTTGATTTTCCGCAGCCGGAGGGACCAATGATCGAAGTAACCCCCTGTTCTTTAACGTACATATTTATATTGAACAAAGCCTGTTTCTCTTCAAACCAGGCGTTCAGGCCTTTAACTTCGATCTTCTTCTTTTCTAGTTCTTTATCCATAGGTTATCCTCTTTGAAAATTTTCTGACTAAAACAGTAATTGTCAGCACGAAAGCAACCAGCACTAATGATCCGGCCCAGGCCAGCTTATGCCACTCCTCGTAGGGAGAAATTGAGTAAGTATAGATCTGCACCGTCATGGAAGCGGTCGGCTTATCCAAGGCAACATTCCAATACATATTGGAAAAAGCTGTGAATAATAATGGGGCCGTTTCCCCTGCCGCCCTGGCAATTGCCAGCATTACTCCGGTAAAAATGCCGTTCCAGGCCGATCTTAAAACAATGCTGACGGAAACCCTCCACTCCGGGATCCCGAGCGCCAGCGCCGATTCCTTCAAAGTGCGCGGGACCATTTTGATCATCTCTTCGGTCGTCCTTGTTATATAGGGGATCATTACCAGGCTGACCGCAAAGCCGCCCGCGATCGCCGAAAACCGATGCATCGGCAAGACAAAAATAACGTATGCAAATAACGCAAAAATAATAGACGGGATTCCGCTCATAACATCTACCGCATATCTTATCCAGAAGCCTCGCTTCCCCTTCCCTGATTCCGCCAGCCATAATCCCCCGAAGATCCCGATTGGAAAACTAAAAAAGGCTCCGATCAAAACGATCATAAAGGTCCCAATAATTCCGTTGCCGATCCCTCCCCCGCTCTCTCCTACCGGGGCCGGCAAATTAGTGAAAAAGGCTGGACTGATCGAAGATATGCCTTTAATGATCACATAGCCTAATAGTAGAACAAGGGGAAAGACCGCTAATACCGCGCAGGCCATGACCGTCCCAAGAAAGATCTTTTCTTTTATCTTTCTAGCTACTGAATTTGATTTTTGCTCGCTATTTTCCAAATTAAGATCCTCGCTAGTCCGTTTATTACTACCGTTACTAATAGAAGGATGATCCCGATCTCAAAGATCGCGGACAGGTTCATGGGGCTCGAAGCTTCCGCAAACTCATTCGCGATAACTGAAGCCAAAGTATACGATGGGGCAAAAATTGATCCCGATATTTCCGGCCGATTGCCGATAACCATAGTAACAGCCATAGTTTCACCAACGGCTCTCCCGAGAGCCAGGATCACCGCACCCACAATTCCAGAAACTGCCGGCGGCAGGACCGCCATTTTTACTGTTTCTAATTTATTCGCACCGAGCGCAATGGCTGACTCCCTTAAATTATTGGGGATCGCCTGAAAAACCTCCCGTGAAACCGCCGTGATCGTCGGTAGGATCATGATCGCTAAAATTATTCCACCCGTCATCAACGAAAGCCCCATCGGAGGGCCCTGGAAGATCGGCAGAAAACCAAAATATTGTCCCAGGAACGGCTGAATGGTGCTTGAAAGAAATGGACCAAGGATAAAGATCCCCCAAAGTCCGTAAACGACGGAGGGGATCGCCGCCAAAAGATCGACCATGGTCGAAATATAGCCGCCCAATTTTGACTTATGAATTTCCGATAAAAAGATCGAACAACCTAGCCCCAAAGGAACTGCGATCAACAAAGCAAGAAATGAAGAGGCAAGCGTACCGTAAATGTACGGAAGCGCCCCATATTCATCCGTGATCGGGTTCCAATGCGAATTGACCAAAAATTTGAACCCAAAGGCTTTTATCGATGGTATGGATTCCCAAATAAGCATTAACAGGATCAAGCAAAAAACAACCGGAATTATGGCCGCCATAACAAAGGTCATATTCTTAAAAGCCCTGTCCGGATTAAATTCCAGTTTATTTATTTGTTTTCTCCAGCTCATCCCTCTTTAACCCCCTCTCTTAAAAAGAGAGGGGGAAAGGGGGTGAGTTATTTATTTCGTTACCATTGAATCAATGGACTTCTGGACTTTTGCTTTCAAAGATTGTGGAAGAGGAGCATATGATAAAGCCGAAGCATAGCTTTGCCCTTTATCCATCGTCCAAGTTAAAAAGTTCTGCAGGGCTTTGGCTTTTTCCGTGTTCCCCATATCTTTTTTAACCAGGATCCAAGTTAATCCAGAGATCGGATAGCTGGTTTTTCCGGGCATATTCAAGATGTCGCCCCTAAAATCGGATGGTATCCTTGATACCCCTTTATCCGCCGCGGCGGTAACGCCATCAACCGTTGGAGAGACAAAAACCCCCGCTTTATTCTTGATCAATGCACAAGCCAGGTCATTCTGCTCGGCGTACGCAAGCTCTACATATCCAATTGAGTTCTTATTGTTCTTAACGACCCCAGTCACTCCTTCATTTCCTTTGCCGCCAACACCGACCGGCCAGGAAACCGCCTTCCCTCCCCCAACGCCGGATGCCCATTTTGTATTGACCTTTGCCAGGTAGCCGGTAAAGATGCTGGTCGTCCCGCTTCCATCCGACCTATGTGCCACTAAAATATTTTCATCCGGAAGATTTGCGCCGGGATTTATTTCGGCTATTTTAGGGTCGTTCCACTTTTTTATATCTCCCATAAAGATCTGCGCCAGGGCGCTTGGATCAAGTTTTAGCTCTTTGATACCGTTAAGATTGTAAACTACCGCGACCGCGCCCATGACTGTTGGAATGTGCAGAACTTCTTTTTTTACGGCCGCTAATTCTGAATCAAGCATAAAAGCATCCGAAGCTCCAAAGTCGACTACTCCAGCCGTGAACTGTTTGATCCCGCCCCCTGAACCGATCGAGGCGTAATTAATTTCAACGCCCGTGGCCTTTTTATATTCCGAGATCCACTTCGAGTAGATCGGGTATGGGAAAGTCGCCCCTGCACCAGTTAAAGTCAGGGCCTGCGAGACAGAAGCCAGGAGCATCATTCCAAGAACAAGGCTAAACAATTTCTTAAACATTATATTCCTCCTTATATTCATTATCATTTACTATAATACCGTCAGCATATGCAGGTAGAAGATGCTGGTCTGTACCCCGCTTCCGGTCTGTGAAGTCTGGACGTCAGCCGCGACCTTAACATCTTTGCTCCAATCATAGGTCAATCCGTAAAAGTTGCGACTTATCTCGTTGTTTGAAGAAAGCGTGCTCGGATCGTAATTATCGGCTCTCGCAAAAGCCCAAACTCCCGGGAGGAACATGTATTTACCGCCAATGCTGTAACCGGTTATTCTTGTTCCTCTAAGGTATTCGGCATATGCTGTCCCGTTATCTCCCTTCAATGCTGTAAGAATTCCGACCTGCTTGGTCGTCCCGCCAAAGTCGCTCGAAGTTGCACCCTTAATGTTGCCAAAAGCACCAATTATTACTTTTCCATAATTTCCCAGGTCAGCAACCGTAGAATTGATCCTTAAGCCAAGGTCCTTTTTGCTATCCGTTTCATTCGTTGCGTAGCCGCTCCCATTCAGAAACGTTCCTTGATATTCAATATCCGGTAATCCAGCGATCGATACTGTACCAAGCGCGCCAACCCCAAAATCAGAAGACGACATAACCCCTTCATTGTCTACTAAAGACTTGGCAATATAGCGCAGGTCCATAATTTTATCCGCCCAATCGATCCAGACCGTATGCTGAAGACCGATTTTTGCCGTTACCGTAAGGGGGATAAGCTTGATTTCAGACGGAATATTTAGCGGAACTTCGATATAAGCATACTTTAAATAATCAAAAAGATTTTGCCTTGCAGCACCGGTTATTCTGGCAACATCTAATGTGACCCGTGCTGAAGCGCCGCCAGAAAGCTTCTTTTTAAAATCAAGATAAGCGCGGTCGATATCAAAATTGTTCACGTTGCTCGCAGTTCCATTTTGCAGCCATTTCTGCCATCTGAAAAATATCGTGCTGCCAACTTTAACATCACTGTTGTCTGCCTTAACACTATCTATCTGAGCTTTAAGGTCGGCGATAGCTTTATTTGTATCTTCCTTTAAATCACCGATCGTATCTTCCTGTTCTTTGGAAGATATTTCCGGCTTGATCGCTTTTACTTGCGGCTTATTGACAACAGGCTTAGCAATCGGTGCTTTTATAAGGACTGCTTTCTTAGCCGCCTTCGTTTTCACTGAAACTTTCCCCTTTTCCTGCGCTCCCGCCACCACCACAAAAACCATCGTCAACACCAGAGACCCGACAAATAACTTTTTAAACATTGGTTCCCTCCTTATTTTTTTCATTCCGCTGTTATTATCGTTCAGAATGATTAAGGAGATATCAAGGGAATGTTAAAAGGAGGTAAATTCTTTACTTCGCTTCAAATACGGGGAAAGCCAGGGTAAAAGTGGACCCTTTTCCGATCTCGCTCTGCACCGTGACCGTCCCATTATGCAGGTTCATGACGTGCTTAACGATCGCAAGCCCCAGCCCCGTTCCTCCCAGTTCCTTCGAACGTGTTTTATCCGCCCGGAAGAA
>JBAYJF010000026.1:0-14497 GCA_041665245.1 Candidatus Margulisiibacteriota bacterium
AATTTAAAACATGATTTTCCAACCCATTTGGCGATCGCGGTATTAGTTGGCGGCGGGAAGATCATCTTTGACGATAGGCTTACAGAAGCAATTATTCGGAGAAGATTGGCTCACATTGGCCATCCTGTTGTTAGGCATGAACAAATTGTCAGGGTAATGGCCGTTAACCACATTAGGGAAGAAGATCTAAAGTCGGTAATTTATCAACTGCATCCCGATAAGACCGTTCTGGTCCATGGTATGGCAAGCAGGCTTGCCAGATTTGCTAACTCATTAAATGTTCCGGCCGTTGTCCCGGCCGTGAGGGAAGAGATCCAGTTATAATTTGACAATAAGCAGACTCCGCTCCATAATACTTTTTTATATAAAGGTGCAGAGTGAGCGGAGAAAATAAAGAATTCTTTAAAGTAGTTGATAACGAAACAGTTATTGCAAACCATCCTCTTTCCTGGTGGTCGCAGAAATTTGAATTACCGGTTCATATTTATTATTCCCCCATAATTCGAAGAAACATCAGAGCTTTCAAGGAAGTTTTTAGTAGGTACTATCCTAGATCCAGGGTCTGTTTTGCCGCAAAAGCTTGTACCCATCCATTGATATTAAAGATCGCAAATGAAGAAGGCTGCGGATCGGATGTTGCTTCATATAATGAAGTCAGGTGCGCGCTTGAATCAGGCATGCCCCCGCATATGCTCGACCTGAATGGGAACTGTAAAGAAGATTTTTTGATCGAAGATGCAATAAAAAGAAAGATGAACATTATTGCCGACAGTATCGAAGAAGTTGAAAATGTAGCCCGGATCTCCGCAAAACTTAATAAAAAAACAAAGGTTGTTCTTAGGATCAGCGGCTATGAGCTAGATGATGTTACGGATGATAGTGTGTTTACCGCCGGCTTGTGGACAAAATTTGGAACAAATATCAAGGAAGCTCCCCGGTTTATTAAGTCCCTCGATAAATACCCATCCGTTGAATTGATCGGTTTTCATACCCATATTGGATCGCAAGTCGCAAAAGTTGAACCATATTTATCGGTTCTTGGAAAATTGATCGAATTGGGATATCTGCTGCAGGAAACCGGACGAAAATGCGAAGTGCTAAATGTCGGCGGCGGTTTTCCTGTTGAATATGTGGACCGGCATTTATGGGAAACAATAATTTCTAAAATAAAAGACGGCTTTATAGCTTCTACAAAAGGCGATATGAGCAAGATCTTTGTTTGGCGGGATGGTTTGGCCGGTTTTAGTTCCGAAGGGGATGCAAAGATCCATCTTGATCGATGGACGGGAGAGAGATTTTTTACCGCTTATCCAAAGGAAATAATGCTTGAAGAGATGTTTAGAAGAGATGTTATTGTAAGAGGAGAAAAGATCAATTCGGTAAAAGCTTTAAGAAAATTAGGTGAACCGTTGCTAACCATTGAGCCGGGAAGGAGTATTGTTGAAGACTCCGGAATTACCTTGGCAAAAGTTGGGATCGTTAAAAAAGTAGCCGAATACCATAATTTGGTAAACCTTGAGATGGGGATAACCAGCCACGGTGAATCACTAATTGAAAAACCGATAAAAAAATGGGAAATCGCGAATGAGTATGCAAGAAAAGATCCCCAGCCCTTTGAGGCCTTTATTGGGGGGAATCTATGTTTTTCCGGGGATATGATATCAAAATATAAGGTTTTTCTTCAGCGACAGCCTGTGCGCGGCGACATTATTCTTATTCACAATACTGGAGCTTATACTTCAAGCCTCTTCGCCGCCAATAGCAATTCATTTCCGCGGCCGGACCGCGTATTAGTCGATGAAAAAGGAAAGATAAAGTTTATCAAGCACCGCGATTCTTATCGAGAGATAATTCAGAAATAATTTTTATTCAATAATATTGAGATTAGAACATCGGAGGAGGGAGGATTCGAACCCCCGATGACATTGCTGCCATAATCGCTTTCGAGGCGATCGCCTTCAACCACTCGGCCACTCCTCCAGTTAGAACGGAGGGGGTGGGATTTGAACCCACGGTACCTTTCGGTACACACGCTTTCCAAGCGTGCTCCTTAAGCCACTCGGACACCCCTCCATAAATGCGCCTAGAGCGATTCGAACGCTCGACCCCTTCCTTCGCAGGGAAGTACTCTATCCAGCTGAGCTATAGGCGCATGATTATGTTATAATATCACATTACTGGAGATGATAAAAATGGCTAAAAAGAGCAAAATAAACGGCAGCAACGTAAAAATAATCATGAATGAAGCGGAGATCGACCGCGCGCTTCGCCGGATCGCCCAACAGATCATTGAGATCAATAAAGGGGCGAAAGATATTGTTCTAGTTGGAATTATGCAGCGCGGTGTCCCTCTTGCGAAAAGATTGGCCGAAATTATTAAAAAGGAAGAGGGCGAATCTATCCCGGTCGGAGAGTTGGATGTGTCGCTCTATCGGGATGATCTAAGAACAAAAGGGGAATATATCGAGCTCCGAAAATCAAATATCCCTTTCAAAGTGATCGATAAAATTGTTATTTTAGTGGATGATGTTGTTTTTGCGGGTCGTACGGTCCGGGCAGCGCTAGATGGGTTAAAAGATTATGGCCGCGCGTTGAAGGTCCAATTAGCGGTCTTAGTTGATCGAGGGCATCGGCAGCTGCCGATCCATCCTGATTTTACGGGTAAAGTTATCCCAACCTCGATCAAAGAGAATATTAGGGTCGAGTTGACGGAAACGGATGGGGTGGAGCGGGTGGTAATTGATTAGGGAGTAAAGATCCCTTCCGGAAAAATTATCGTATATGATTCTCCTCTTTTTACAAGCGTAACTTTCCCTTTTTGCGGTAAAACAGCGAGACTATTTGACCATCTTTTATACTCCGGATATAGCCCTTGTAAATCAGTGCGGCGTAAGGCTTCAACGGGCATGAGGTCGACTTCTGTATATGGCTTTAATTTATATTCCCAAAGAGAAATTCCTTTCTCTTTTGTAACTTTAGCTTTGTCATTATGTTGCGCGCCGCCATAGGTGATAATTCTCGGGGATTGGCCTTTAGTGCTTCTCAATAGTTTTACTTTTTCTGCCATCCTTTGGGAAACCCGTTGCATCAATGAAGTCAGCTTTGCTGGGTTTGCTAAAAAAACAAAACCACTGGCGTAGGTTAATTGAACTTCCGGATCTCTGCTTTTTAGGCCTCCCCCAAAAACACGGAACCTTCTTAAGGGATCCATGTTTTGTGCCAATGCAAATCTCAATGTTTTTGTAAGTCCAGGCACATTTACCGAATCTTCAGGATAAAAATAACCAACGATTTCAGACAGATCAATTGTGCCTTGTAAATAGTGAGAGATATTTGTATCAACGGAGCTGTCAGAATAAACTCCTTCCAGGACTAACTGCTTGAATCCAAAATTTAATAATCCAGGTAATAATTGTTCCACAAAGTATTCGAGCATTGTAATGCGCTGGGTTCCTTGCGGCAACGCGGATGGATGATATTCACCAAAGGCGAGATGATCAGGTTTTTCTCTTTTAATGATTTCTGCAATAGCTTCAGCCGAGGAATCGCAGCTAAAATATAGTTCTTCTGGTTGAGGCGTTGGCTGAGGGGATTGGACAGCCCTAATGCCTTGCGATCCTAATTGGCTCAATAGTGCGCATCCAGTCATAAAAAACCTCCGACTATCTATCGGAGGTTTTTATATCAAAATTTCACTATGCTAAACCTATTTTTTTCTGAACTGCGGAGGAATGTAAGGCGATCGAGAATCAACAGGTTGGGGATTTGTTGCCCCTTCGAATGGATTGGTAGCGTTGTCAAAAAGAGCTTTCATGTCAAATAATGCGTGAGCTTTTGGCCTTATTGCCCGTGTTACCGCTTTATCTGCTTCTACGGATACCCTTGCTATAAATGGGGTATCTTTTGAGCGAGCTGATCCAATAGAAACTGCAAGTTTTGATTTATCAGGAACTATATAAGCAACGACTGAAAGTAGATCTACAGAACCTTGTTCTTTTTTCCAGGCAGTATTTAAAGCCAGCCTAATATTTTGGAGGATTTCTTCTTCCGATAAATATGAAACTTTAATTTTTCCATCACGCAGCAGAGTTTGGATCGCATTAATTGCTGCTGTGGGATGAGATGGATCGAGTAAAATATGGTTATCAATGTAAGCAATGCTTACATCACCAACTCTTGTTTTTACAGGGGCGGCTTTCGCGACAGCCGTCTTTTTTTCTGGTTGAACCGCTGGTTTTAATAGTGCGATCTCAACTGGCGCCTTTATTTTTGGATCAGGATTATTCAGTATGAGGGTCGTTATCGGACCAAGTGCGCCGGACCCGGTTAGGGATGTCAGGTCGAGCTCTTTGATCCCTTTCTTTTTTGCATCTGTAACTAAAGCAAGGACCATTTTTTCTATTCTTTCCAAAGAAACTGGTTCAGTTGATTTAAGGTGAAGCTCTCCACGTCTTATAAAAGCTGTAAATTCGCTGGCTGCAAGGTTCGGATTAAAAGTCTTTAATACGGGGCGGTTGCCACGGAAACCGAGGCAATTAAGTGTTGCAAGGAGTTCATCAGTTTTGGTCGCTTCTGTTTGATGAAGGACCACCTCATCAACTAGTGCAATACTTTCTTTCCCAAGTTGTTCTCTTTCTGCATATTTTTCGACTTCTAGTTCCTCTTGTGCCTTCATGGCAACCAAATCAGTGTGGGTGAAAACCCTTCTTGGGGTGGCAACTGGTTCTCCAGGAAAAGGAGAAATAAGCTCTTCCTGTTTGGCTTCCGATGGACCCCCTTTGTCTGCTACGACATGGGCACTAGTAATTATAATTTGGGCAGGCCGATTAACTAGTGGATCGATTTGTGCCCAAGCCACGGCTGTGGGGACATTGTCTGTTTGGGGAGGGGGAGCTGCAAGGCTAGGGACATCTTTTGATCCGCTTGGAACGGGTGTTGGAATAACTTGACCTGATGGTTGATGATTGACAAATACTGAATCAATAACAGGCTCTGGCGAAGGAGCCATAGCCCTAGAAATGAGCTCGGCATTTTTTTCCAATGCTTGGATGGCTCCGCCCTTTACTTTAGTTGAACCCGCAATAAAAACTAATTTCCTAACACCGTCTTTTTCTACTAATCTATATGAAGGATTTAAATATCCATTGCTTTTGCATTCTCTCAAACCGGTTTTAATAGCACCATCAACAGTATCACCATCGCGCAATATTACATCAAAACTGATTAATCCGAAGGACCTAGCCGGGGGATTGCTCCCGTTTAGCGGGCCAACAGATGGTGAACTCATTATAATTGTCCTCCTCTAAGGGAATGAAACAAACTAACTGTTTTCATATATATATCGTTAAATTTTGACATAAATTTCATTTTTGGCCTATGCAGGGTCATCCTTTTTCCCAAGATCTAACCCTTCCGCTTCGGTAAAAGTCATTTCATTTGGTGCCGGCAGCGCATCAACCAGGGCAAGTAACTCTTCCGTTTGGGCTTTGGTTGGATCAAAATAGCTTATTTCCGGCTTGCTAGGAACGGTTCGTGGAGGGCCGTCTACGGGAAATTCAAATAAAGTGTTATCCAGAACATAAGAACCCATAACAGGGCGTCCATTTCTATCAGGTGCATAATTCACGAGAAGTGCTGGATCGTGGTTAACATCACGTTCGGGATAAGCAACTCTTGTTCCGTCTAAATAATAACTTCCAGGTAATTTTCCTTGAGTAACCGGTTTATTCCCTGGTGCCTCTTCCGTTACCTCCGGCTCCTCAGGGTCAAAAGTCATTTCATTCGATGGCGGAGCTAACCTTACTACGAGAAATTTATTTTCTCTTCCCCCTATGAAAGGGTTCCCTTCTAAGGTATATCCTGCTGCTTCTGCAGAAGCAAATAGTTTTTGCTTTGCAAGTCTCAAATTGCCAGAAATTGGAATTTGCATATAATCACCAACGATACTTGATTCGTTTGCATTAGCTGACGCGACAGGATAGTTGCCGCCAGTTGATCCAATAGCAGATACGTTCATATTATGAAATCCTCCTCTAAGGGAATGTGGAGCCTCTTACTCTTCTATTATCGTGGTTTGACAGGGAAAACTTGCGCAGATATTGATGCTCCGCTTTTAACTACAAATCGATATTCTTGATCTATAGCCCTTCAGCCGCTTTTAACATTTCAGCTTCGTTTATTTTAAGCAGGGCGTCGTTTATCTTATCTTGAGTGAGGAGAGGATTTTTTTTCCGCCACTCTCGGATCCATTTCAGGTCAAGACCATCAACTTCTTCGAAATCGAATGGCTGTGAACCTTCAATTGTTTCGCTCTCCAAAGTAATTTCTGTGCGAGGTTTGGTCTTTCTTTCTTCTCCCTTAACATCGTAATAATGCCATTTATTCTCAATTAATTTGGTGGTGCCAATAAATTTGCCTGAAGCGATCAGGATGTAATAATCTTCCCCTTGCGGTTTATTCCCGTGCGCGACTTCCCTGCCAAAACTATTAGTAATACTTATTTCGTTAGGGGCATTTTGCGGGACGGACACAGTAATATTTGATTTTAAAATTTCTTCTAACCCATTGCAGCTGACCTGATCAGGCCTTATAAGTTCTATCCCTTTAACATTTAAATTAGTGACGCCGCAGACGTTTAATGCCATATAACTGCCTCCAAAGTATTATCAACGAATTTTTGGCTGAATTTCAAGCAAACGAGCTAAGCGGCTTCGGCTAGGGACGGGGAAACTAAAGAAAAAAGTGCTTCGTTTTGCATTCTTGCGTAAACGCGGGAGAGGCGTTCCGTGGAAATCCCATTAGCTTTTAATGCTTCTAAAGTTAGCAAGTGAACCCGACAATAAAATAACTGATCAAATTCTCCGTTCATTAGGACAGCTCCTGTCAAAAGGTGGAAGAGCTTGCTATCGCTTAGGGTTGGATCGAGAGCTGTTTCAATTATTGCCCTGAAACAAACAGAGAATTGGTGAATTTCCGGAAAAGTTACCGCGGGGAATTTGGCGCAATACGCCGAAAAGAGCTCAATGGCCGCAGCCTTTGCTTTATTTGCTTCTTTTGGTAATTTATCCAATTGTTCGATTGCCTTTATTGCTTCCGCGTAAAATTCTTCATGCCGAGGAATTATCCCTGGTAATGAGTTTAATATTTTCCTGGCAATATTGAACTCTCCCTGCTGAACAAAACCAAGTACCAAAGGAAGCTCAGCCCTGAAATTTGGCAATTCTTCTTCGATTGTTTCAACTTTAATAATTGCATCGAGCAATTCTTCATATGTCCCGAAAGTATTGGCTGGATCGATGGAAACCATTTTTAAAATAAGAGCCAGCCAAGGTTTCGGAATAGAATTTGATGCGACGTGAATAATTCGGGCAAGTTTTTCCTTGTCATTAATGCATTTTTCCATAAATGCTGTGAATTCAAGGCCGTTATTAAAATATACCAGGTCAAGCCCGGTAAAAAGATTGTAAAGGGTTATGCCAAGGGCATAAATATCGTTTTTCATTAATATGCCTAAGGCCTCTTGTTGCGGCATGCCATCTCTTAAAGAAAGAAAAAGCGGCGAGAGATAATGCGGCGTTCCGCCCGCGATCTCATTGGCATCGAGGCCTTCCGGACCGATTTTGGCAGCCAAGCCAATATCGCCTAATTTAACTTCCCAGTTCGGCCTTCCATGTCCCAATCTTCTTATAAAAATATTGTCCGGCTTTACATCTTTGTGTGCAATTCCTTTTTCAAATAAGGAAATTAACGCATACGTGATCCGCTTGGCGACTAAAAGCGCCAATCTACTTTTTATTTGATCGCTGACTTCGCTTTGTATAACTGCAGGGTTGTCTTGTCCATTAACGCATTCTCCAGTTACTTTTATTGAGGATTTTCCTTTTTTCTTGTTTTTTTCAATAACGCTGTGTAGGTCGCCGTCCATTTGTTCATAAACAAGAAAAGGGGCTCCATTGGATAATGTACCTGTTCCCAACGGTCTAACTAACACGGGAGAATGTAAAACGGGCATTCGGCAAAAAGCGATCTCTCTTTCAAAAATTCGCCGGTTCAAAGGACCGGCCCCAATATCAAATATTTTTACCACGACCCGTTGTTTGCTATTAACTTCTTCCGCCGGATATACGATGCTTGTTCCGCCCGAACCAATTCTATTGGTGCATAAGTAACTGGAGCTTTCTATTTCGCAGTAAAGCTTGCCATCTTTTTCGGCTAACCTTGCTGATGGAAGGATGTCTGCCGCCTGTTTTCTCGCCGCATTAACTACCGATAATTGCCTGGGTGGAGGAGGTGGCGGTGTAATAATGCGCGCAGGTACTGGTGGGGGCAGGGGGGCTGCCGGTCTTGTGATTTGCTCTTCTGAAATAACTACGCCAGGTTGGTCAAGTATCAATTCTGTGCGCCGATATATGGTATGAATTGCGACAGGTTTGGGATGGCGTATTTTTAGCCTTGTAGCCGGCTGTCTACAAGCTGGGCGGTTATTTACGCTATTTGTCGTGCTGACCCCTTCAGACATTATATTAACCCCAATTTATGCGTGTTTAGGTGCAACATTTGCATATATATCGTTAAATAATGAAAAAATTTCAGTTTAATTAAATTGAAATGATCTTGTGAGGAGATTAAATTTTTACAACCGCTACGGTAATATTATCTTTACTTGTTTTTAGGCCATGGAACAATAGCGCTTCGGCAATTTGCGCGGCGGTGAAATCATGAAAAGTCTGGATCAATCCTCTCATTTTTTCAAATCGCATATAACCGTATAAACCATCAGTACATGCGATCAGTATATCCCCGGGTAGAACGGGAATAGATAACGTATCAAGAAAAGGAGGGGCATCCATGGACTGAACTCCTAGATATGTTGTAATAGGAAAGCCTTCGTTTTTATTTTGAATTCTGCAGGATGCCTGCTCATCTAATGGCTGCTTTAGCGGGCCGAGCGGCAGCGAGCGGTCATTGTTATGTGGGAGGGTGGTGAGAAATAGTTGTGCATTTCGGTATAAATATACCAACGAATCACCGGCATGTGCAATCGTTACCTCTGATCTCTCACTATCGATAAGTATTGCTGCACATGTGGTTCCTACCTTGCGGGGATCCATGGCTTGTACGAAGAGGTGGGCCTTAACAATGGCTTCTTTAATGAGTTGAGGGATAAAATTAATTTTATTAAAAAAGGAGAGCAAGGCCGTTGCGGCAGATCTGGAAGCTACTTCTCCTTTTGGAAAACCACCGATCCCGTCAAAAACAGCTGCCAGTATCAATTTTCCCTTTTGCGCAAAACAGGCGGCATCTTCCTGATTTGGCCTTCCATTGCTGCAGTTGGTTGCAATTCCGCAATTTCCAAGATCAAATATTGCGCTTGTGCTCTGAATGACCTGGGAATATGGTGTTGAATTGGCGATCTCTTGCAGGGCGGAGATAAAAGCATTGGCTAGGGCAATATTATCTTTATCCCAAGTGCCGCTTTTACTTTGAACTGCTCCAGAAAACGCTCGTATAGAACGCCAAATATCTGGTAATGGTAAAGATGAAAAAGCGTGTTTTGTTTTATCGGTATCAATGGTTATTCCATCTTTATTGCCTAAAATATCTATTAAAGCGGTAAAGATGGCTTCAAGTTTGGCCGGGTTTGGATCTCCGGTAATATTTAATATTCTGTCGGCTAGCTTATCGAGAGCATATTTGACAACTTCTTTCTCTCTTTTATTTATTATTTTAGCCGCGATCCTTCTTAATGCCTCATTTTCTTCCTGGCTTTTGCTGGCAATAAAAACTCCGGTAACGCGTACATTCAGTAAAAACGAAATTGATGCGAACCCAAGGGTATTTATTGCAGCCCTATATTTTGTTAAGCCCGAGCCTTTCACCGATCCAACTCTACCCATTGATGCTTATTCCCATATAGTTTAATCGGATAAAATGTTTTCCGATTTCATGGCAAGAACCTTGCTTAGTATTTCCACATGCATCCTAATCTCAAATATTGGCTCGGTTTTAATCTAATTAATGGTATCGGACCAATTACGATAAAAAAACTATTTGACCATTTTGGCTCGATCGAAAAAGCTTGGTTTGCTTCACTATCCGAAATATCTACGATCGAAGGTTTAAGAAAAGAACCAATGAACGCTTTTTTAAATAACCGTGAAATAACCGATCTCGACGGAGAAATAGATAAATTGGATAATATAAAAGCGATCTGTTTTGAAGAAGATAACTATCCGCAGAACCTCAAAAATATTTATGACCCTCCGCCAGTTCTCTACTTCAATGGCGATATTTTGCCAGAGGACGAAAATGCGATCGCGATCGTTGGGACACGAAAGGCGAGCAATTATGGATTAGCAATTGCCGAAAAACTGTCAAAAGAACTGGCGAATTATGGTTTTACGATCATTTCCGGCCTGGCAATGGGAATTGATGCCGCGGCGCATGAAGGCTCAATTAACGCTGGCGGAAGAACGATCGCTGTCCTTGGCGGCGGAATAGATAGTATTGGTCCAAAATGCAACCTTTACATCGCCGAAAAAATAGAAAAGAGCGGCGCTATTATTTCTGAATTTCCGCTTGGAACTCAACCCGATAAAACGACTTTTCCCCGACGCAATCGAATTATCGCCGGACTTTCGAAAGGGGTAATTGTGGTCGAAGGTTTAGAAGACAGCGGCGCGCTTATTACGGCACGCTTTGCGATCGACGAAGGACGAGAAGTTTTTGCTGTTCCCGGAAATATCGATGCCGAAGGGAGCAGGGGGCCGCATAGCTTGATCAAACAAGGCGCCAAATTGGTGGGATCGGTAGAGGATGTTCTGGAAGAGTTTTGTGAAATAATCCCGAAACCCGAAACCAGAAATTCGAATAAAAATCGAAATCCCAAGCTTGAATTAGGTAAAATATTAACGGAAGATGAAAATATAATTTACTCAGCTTTATCGCGCGAGCCGAAGCATATTGATCTGATTTCGGCAGAGACGCAGCTTCATAGTTGGACGGCTTCCAGCTTGTTGATGGGGCTAGAGATCAAAAAAGTTGTTAAACAACTGCCTGGTAAATATTTCATGATCGCCTAGTTCTTGCCATCGAAATATCTGAATATTATCCTAAAAATCGTGGGTTTACACAATTTGAAAGCCAAGCTAGAATACGAATATGGTTTTATTTTCCGAAATGTTTGCTTCAGAATTAATTGGCGTAATGGTAGTTGACCGCGTCCAGGAAAATCTTGGCAAAGTAAAAGACATTATGATCTCTCTGAACGAAGCTTTTCCGAAAGTTAGCGGCATCCTGATCACCACAATTAATGATAACAAAAAAGAAGATAAAGTTTTGCTTATCAGCGAGATCGATCTTGTTGGAAAACAATTTGTTTCTACCCGGACGACTGCCGATCAGATCGTCTGGACGACGCTTCGCGACGGAGAAGTCCTTTTAATGAGGGATTTGATCGATCATCAGGTTGTTGATGTTGAAGGGGCAAGGATCATAAGGATCAACGACTTGAAACTTGCAAAAGTCGATCAGGATGTCCGTCTTCTGGCCGCCGATGTTGGTTCGCGCGGAATGCTCCGCCGGCTTGGCCTTGAAAAGATCGTCGATTTTATTACCGGCCTTGTCAGAAAAAAGATCCCTGAACAATTAATTGGCTGGGATAACGTACAGGGGCTAGAGGGGGGTACGATCGCTGTTCCGTCAAAAACCATTTCTGATCTTCACCCGTCGGATGTTGCGCAAATCATTTCTCAAGTTAGAGCTGAAGACAGGAATGCCCTTTTTTCCTCGCTATCGGACAAGACTGCGGCGGAATCCCTGCATGAATTAGAGCCGGTCTTAGGCGCGATCTTGATCTCAACCCTTGAGACCAGAAAAGCTTTGCGGATCCTTGAAAAAATGCCGGTCGATGAAGCGGCCGATATCCTTGGCGACTTGCCGCAAGATAAATCCCTGGAATATTTGCGCCTCATGCCGGTTAGAAAGTCTGAACAGATCAGAAAATTGTTGGCGCATAAAGATGAAACTGCCGGCGGACTTATGACCTCGGAGTTCATTACCTTGCCTAAAGAATTGACTGTTGAAGAGGTAATAAAAAAGTTAAGGGAAATGCCGCCGGATGCCGAGACGATCTATTATTTATATGTTGTCGACGAAAAAGAACAACTGGTCGGCGTTCTTTCTCTTAGAAGTTTGATCGTTTCTTCTCCTGAAATGCTGATATCTAAAATAATGAAAAAAGACTGCATTACAATATCTCCAGAAATGAACCAGCGCGAAGTTGCGGCTGTGATCTCAAAATATAATTTGTTGGCCGTTCCGGTCGTCGATGATGAAAATAAGATCCTGGGCATCATTACCGTAGATGATGTGATGGATTTTGTCCTTCCGCCGATCTCCCGCAGAAAAAAACAGATGCTTGGATAAACAATTATGTTAAATATATTCTCAAAAAGATCTATGAATTACTGGAAAATAAAGCTGCTGGTATTTTTCTCCGTGGTTGGCCCGGGGATAATTACCGGAACGGCGGACAATGATGCGGGCGGCGTAGCCACTTATTCGATCGTTGGCGCCCACTTTGGCTATCAAATGCTCTGGATCCTTATTCTTATCACTGTGATGCTGTATGTGACGCAGGAAATGGGGATGCGGCTTGGGGTTGTTACCGGCAAAGGGTTAGGGGACCTAATTAGAGAAAAATTTGACCTGCGTTTGGCGGTCGGCATGATGATCATCGTTTTCTTTGTAAATTTTTCCAATATTCTTGCGAACGTTGCGGGAATTGCGGCCGTTGCCGACATCTATCATATTCCGCGGTTAATGTTCGTGCCGATCTTTACGATCATGGTCTGGTTCATTATTGTCAGAGGAAGCTTTAATTTTGTCCAAAATATTTTTCTAACTTCCTGTGTTTTATTTTTCTGCTATATAGTTAATGGCTTTATGGCAAAACCGGACGTTCCGGCAATGATCCATGGGAGTTTTGTTCCGACGCTCCAATTAAATAAGGAGTATATTTTTACCGCTACCGCTCTGATCGGAACGACTTTGACCGTTTGGGGGCAATTTTTTGTTCAGTCGTATTTTGTTGATAAGGGGATAGATAAAAAAAAGATAAGGCATGCCCGCCTGGATGTTTTTTTTGGCGCCCTTTGGACCGATATTGGTTCGTACTTTATAATTATTTCAGCCGCCGCAACGATCTTTGTGAAAGGGATCCGGATCAATTCTGCAGTAGATGCGGCTCAAGCTTTAGGCCCGCTTCTAGGTCCGGTCGCGAAGCATCTTTTTGCCTGGGGGCTTTTGAATGCCTCGCTCTTGGGGGTCAGTATCATTTCAATGGGGACTGCATATGCTCTAACGGAAGTTTTGGGGACCGAGAGGAAGGTCAATTCTTCATTTAAGGATGCCCCTCTTTTTTATTCAATAATTGGTTTATGCTTGTTTGTGTCCACGATAATGGTCTTGTTCCCTAAGATGCCGGTGATCTTTGTGTTAACCGCTTCTCAGGCGCTTAATACCGTCTTATTGCCGATAATCTTTATAGTGGTTTTAAAATTAATTAACGATAAGAAACTAATGGGGCAATATATAAATGGGCCGGTCTCAAATATTATTGCCTGGATCACAATTGTTAGCTTTACTTTGATCTCGGCGGCGATGGTCTGTCTTATGTTTTTTTAAATGCCTAATTTGCAATTTTTAATTTACCATGATAATATCTCACGCTAATGTTTAAGAAAATACTAGTTGCCAACCGCGGAGAGATAGCTGTACGGGTTATCAGGGCGGCAAAAGAGATGGGGATCGCAACGGTTGCGGTCTTTTCTGAAGCCGATAAAGACGCACTACATGTTAAAATTGCCGATGAAGCTTATTGCATCGGTCCTGCGAGCCCAAGTAAAAGCTATCTCAATATCCCCAGCATCATCAGCGTGGCTGAAATTGCAGGTGTTGATGCGATCCATCCCGGCTATGGGTTTCTATCCGAAAATTCAAAATTTGTTGAAATTTGCACCGCACATAAGATCGTTTTCATCGGACCGTCAACCGATGCCATGAACCGAATGGGGGACAAAGCTACTGCCATAAAAACAATGCAAAAAGCCGGTGTCCCGACCGTTCCGGGCTCTGATGGGACGATATCGGATGAAAAAGAAGCGCTAGCAATTGCCGAAAAGATCGGTTTTCCTGCGGCAATTAAGGCTACGGCTGGAGGTGGCGGGAGAGGCCTGAGGATCGCAAAGAGCAAAGAAGATTTTATTCATTTGATGCGGACCGCCCGCTCTGAAGCCGAGGCCGCCTTTGGAAATCCGGAAGTCTACATTGAGAAATTCATTGAAGATCCGCGCCATATAGAAGTCCAGATATTGGCGGATACTTTTGGGAATACAATATATCTTGGCGAAAGGGATTGTTCGATCCAGCGTCGCCACCAAAAACTTTTGGAAGAAGCGCCATCGCCTATCATTGACGAGAAAACCAGAAGAAAGAT
>JBAYJF010000027.1:0-14309 GCA_041665245.1 Candidatus Margulisiibacteriota bacterium
ACGCTTATCGATTATTTTCCGAAAGACTTTTTGATCTTTGTCGATGAATCGCACATCACGCTTTCTCAGCTGCGGGCAATGTATGCGGGGGACTTTGCCAGAAAAAAAACGCTGGTTGAATTCGGCTTTCGGCTTCCTTCGGCGCATGACAACCGGCCGCTTAATTTTGCGGAATTTGAAAAGCATGTCAATCAAGCCATTTTTGTCTCTGCGACGCCGGGACTTTTTGAACATGAGCATGCCAAACAGGTCGTAGAGCAGATCATTCGGCCTACCGGGCTGATCGATCCGGCAGTTGAGGTAAGGAAGCCGGAAGGGCAGGTGGAAGATCTTCTAAAAGAAATTAAAATTCGTGTTCAGAAAAAAGAGAGAGTTCTTATTACGACTTTGACCAAAAGAATGGCCGAAGATCTTTCCGAATACTTAAATGAAGCCGGGGTTAAAGTCCGGTATTTGCATTCGGATGTTGAGACGCTTGACCGGATAGAAATTCTGCGCGGATTACGTTTGGGAGAGTTTGATGTTCTGGTCGGGATCAATCTTTTGCGTGAAGGACTCGACTTGCCCGAAGTATCTTTGGTTGCGATCTTGGATGCCGATAAAGAAGGCTTTTTGCGGGCGGAAACCTCGCTTATTCAGACGATCGGGCGGGCTTCAAGAAATTCCAATGGGCTTGTAATAATGTATGCCGAAAAAATTACCGGATCGATGGAGAGGGCGCTTCGGGAAACCAATCGGCGCCGCAAAATTCAGCTGGAGTATAACAAAAAAAATAATATTACGCCGCAGACCATTGTTAAGGAAATTTTGGATATCAGTGATCGGATAAAAGACAGTCGGATCGAAGAGATCAATCAGATCAAAGAGTTTATTCCGAAAGAGGAGGTCCCTCTGCTGATCCGAAACATTGAGGAAGAGATGGCCGTCGCCGCGACAGAACTTAACTTTGAGCGTGCGGCAAAGCTTCGCGATAAGATCAAAGAGATCAAAAAGGTGTTTGGCCTGCCCGCCTTTGGCGGGGCTGCCTGTCCAATAAAATGATTTTATGCTAAAATTAGTAGTATTGGAGACAATTTATGACTAATTTCGGAAAATTAATGACTGCAATGGTGACCCCTTTTAAAGCGGACTTGTCCGTTGATTATGCCATGGCGGAGAAACTGGCCAATTACCTTGTTGATCATGGTTCCGAAACGATCGTTGTTCACGGAACGACCGGTGAATCGCCAACCTTAACCCATGAAGAGGAATATGAGCTCTATCGGGTAGTGAAAAAAGCGGTCGGAGCAAGATGCAAAATAATTGCCGGGACAGGGTCAAATTCAACCGCAACTACGATCAAATCCTCCAAAGAAGCGGAAAAGATCGGCGTTGACGGATTAATGATTGTCGTCCCATACTACAATAAACCGTCCCAAGAGGGGATGTTTCAGCATTATAGTGCGGTGGCAAAAAGTACCAGCTTGCCGATCATAATTTACAATATTCCCGGACGCTGTGGCGTCAATATGCAGCCGGAAACGGTCGCTCGGATCGCGAAAGAAAATAAAAATGTTATTGGATTGAAAGATGCGGCGGGGAATGTTGACCAGACTGCGGCAACTAAAAAATTAGTCCCAAGCAGCTTCACTATCTGGAGCGGCGATGACAATCTAACGCTCCCCATGATGAAAGTCGGAGCGGTTGGTGTCATTTCGGTCGTTTCTCATATTGTCGGCAAAGAGATCGCACAAATGATCGCGGCGTACGATTCAGGTGATGTTAAAAAAGCGGAAGAGCTGCACAATAAATTGATGCCCGTTTTTAGCGTAATGTTCATTACGGCAAATCCAACCCCGCTTAAAGCGGCGCTGGAGATGATCGGGATGCCGTGTGGCAAATTGCGGCTACCGCTTATCGAAGCCAATGCCTCCGAGAAAGAGCAGATCAAAGCTGTTTTAAAAGATCTTAAGCTCGTATAACCTGCTAGAAAATTTATTTTTTTTCTGACATAATAGAAACCGCATGCGAAAGATATTCTTATCTATTTTATTTATATTCTTTGCAATTCATACGGCATTTGGATACTCTTTTCTCGTCATGGGCGACAATCAGGGGAATGATAGTATGCTGATGGAAGCGATAGCAAAAATGAACCAGGAAAAAGATGCTGCCTTTGTGGTTTTTGTCGGAGATTTTATTTCAGATGGTACGGAAGCTTCTTATATTTCCCACAAAAAGATGATCAAGAACCTGAAAATACCTGTCTATCATGCAGAGGGGAACCATGATGCAATGTACGGAGGATGGAAACTATTTGAAAAATATTTCGGTCCCGCTTATTATTCGTTCGTTTACAAGGATTCAAGATTTATTGTCCTTAATAATGCCTTCCAAGAAAGCTTTACAAAAGCCCAATTTAACTGGCTGAAAAACACACTCTCTCTCGCAAAAGAAGAGCACAAGTTTGTTTTTATGCATAAACCGACCTTCGATCCGTCGGAAATATACGATGACCAGGGCATGTCCGGCCGGGCGATAACCCAGGAGCTGATCGGGCTTTTTAGCAGATATAAAGTTGATTATGTTTTCGCCGGGCATATCCATGGCTATGCCAAGGCGGAAAGGGAAGGGGTGAATTATATCGTTACCGGAGGCGGCGGCGCGCAGCTTTATCTTCCTCCGGATTTTGGGGGATTCCATCATTATGTTAGAATAAACGTTGATAACGGGCGAATTACTCAAAAGATAATTAAATTATGAATAAAGAGAGAATAACAAAAGCGATCGCCGACAGGAACCGGGTAATTTTGGCATTCCTTGCGCTTGCAAAAGAGAAGGTTTTCCTTAAATTATCCGAAGAAGAAAAGATCAACCTGGTTAACGATGTTATCTTGGAGGGAGAAGACGTTGCCAGCTGGGCTCTTTCCGAATATAAGACCAACGATCCCAGAAAGATCGCTTCCAGTATGGGGCTGAGAATTTTCGGGGAAGAGAAAAAAGAGCTGAAAAAGAGCGAATACCGACCGGAAAAAAAGGAGATCGCGATCTCCCGCAGGTTCCATGAAAAAATACTGCAGAAATTCCCGCTTTCAAATCTATCCGAACATGTATTAAAGATCATTGTTGCCCATGAACTCTTCCATCATATTGAAATTGACCGGGTAGGAAAGATCTATAAAAAGCATCCGATCACTGTTTTTAAACTTGGCCCGATCGCTATTAAGAAGCAGATCCGTGGATTGAGCGAAGTCGCGGCCCAGGCTTTTACCCATAAATTACTCTCATTGAAGCTTTCTCCGGAAGTGTTTGATTACCTGCTCTTAACTTCTTTTTAATGCTGTAAACTGTTATAATTTATAAATAAATGGCAGCAGATCTACATATTCATAGCACCTATTCGGACGGGACGGAACGCCCCGAAGAGCTTGTCCGGCAAGCGAAAAATGCGGGCTTAAAGACGATCTCAATCACCGATCATGATATCGTAGATGGGATCCCATCTGCTCTAAATGAAGGAAAAAACGTTGGATTGGAAGTGATCCCCGGTATTGAATTTACGACCGAAGCCTCCTTAAGCGAGATCCATATTTTAGGATATTTTATCGATATTGCCAATCCGCTGCTAATTGACGAGTTAAATAAGATCCAGGAAGGCCGGACAAAACGGATCTATAAGATCGTAAATAAACTAAAAGAGCTGAAAATTGATATCGAACCGGAAGAAGTCCTTGAAATTGCGGGGACCAAGGCGCCCGGAAGGCCGCATGTTGCAAGGGCGCTAATAAAAAAAGGGGTCGTTACAAGCTTTAAAGAAGCTTTTGCCAGATTTTTGGACAATCGTGGTCCGGCTTATGTCCCGCATTATAAATTGGTCCCGGCGGAAGCGGTCCGATTAATAGTTAAAATTGGCGGGATCGCGGTCTTTGCCCATCCAGCCGTTTCCAATTGCGATGAATTGATCCCGGCTCTCATTACCGAGGGTTTGAAAGGGATAGAAGTGTTTTATGGCGGCCATCGGCCGGAACAGACGGAGCATTATCTTAAAATTGCTGAAAAATATAATTTGTTCATGACGGGCGGATCCGATTACCATGGCAAGGATGCCGGCAGGGTAATAATATTTGGATCGCCGGTCCTGGAAGATAAATATGTCGATGCCATGCGGCAATCGGTAATAAATTAATATGAATACTTTTGCTGAAATAAACCTGGAAGCCATAAAACATAATATCCTGGAAATAAAGAAATTTATTTCGCCCGGAGCAAAATTTATGGCGGTTGTGAAAGCCAATGCGTATGGTCATGGCGCCTCTGCGGTTTCGCGGGCGGCTGTGGACGCTGGGGCTGAATATTTAGGGGTAGCGAACCTTAGAGAGGCGCTGGAGCTCCGGGAAGCCGGAATCCTCCTTCCGATATTGATCTTGACCGAATCGCCGACCTCGGTCGCGGATGAGATAATCCAGCATAATTTAACGCAGACGATCTATTCCTTTTCCGAAGCGAAGGCGCTTTCGGATGAATCCGTGAAAAGAAAAAAAACGGTCAATGTCCACATAAAAGTTGATACCGGAATGGGAAGGGTTGGCGTTTTTCCTTCAGAAGCGGCCGCCTTTATTACTAAAGTTGCTTCTCTCCCGGGCATTGTCATCGAAGGACTTTTTACCCATTTTGCAAAAGCGGAAGACCCCGAAGATACTTTTACCGAAGAGCAATTTGGTAAATTCATGCAGGTCGCCCAAAAAGTCCCGAACGTGGCTTTAAAGCATGCCGCTAATTCTGCGGCCGCGCTTTTTCATCCAAAAACTCATCTGGACATGGTGCGAATCGGTCTGATGATGTATGGGCTGTATCCCCAGGGACATTCGCGGATGCTGATAAAATTAAAGCCGGCCTTAGCATTTAAATCCAGGATCTCCTACCTGAAAAAAGTCCCGCCGGGAACTCCGCTTTCATATGGAAGCACTTATGTTACGGAAGGTGAAACGACCATTGCCACTATTTCGGTCGGTTATGCCGACGGTTTTAGCCGCAGAAATTCCAATCGCGGGCATGTTCTGATACACGGAAAAAGGTTCCCGGTCGTCGGCAGAGTTGCGATGGACTTGACCCTGGTAAATGTCGGGCATGAAAAAGTTGAAGTTGGCGACGAAGTAACACTAATTGGCGAGCAGAATGGGCAGGCGATCTCTGCGGATGAGATAGCCGAGCTTGAAGATACTATTTCTTATGAGGTAGTATGCAGTATTGGAAAAAGGGTCCCGAGGATCTATAAATAATGTCTTACATATCATTATATAGAAAATGGCGGTCGCAGAATTTTGACGAGCTTGTCGGACAGGAAGTTATCGTCAAGACGCTGCAAAATGCCATTAAGAACGACCGCATCGCCCATGCCTATTTATTCTCCGGCCCGCGAGGGACCGGCAAAACTTCAACCGCTCGGATTTTGGCCAAGGCGCTAAATTGCAAAAATGGGCCGACCATTTCTCCCTGCGGCAAATGTGATAATTGTGAAAAGATAAAGAACGGACACTGTGTTGATGTTATCGAAATTGATGCGGCCAGTAATCGCGGGATCGATGAAATAAGGGACCTGCGTGAAAAAGTCCGCTATGCGCCGCTCGAGGGCCGCTATAAAGTATATATTATCGACGAAGTCCACATGCTGACCTCGGAAGCCTTCAATGCGTTATTAAAAACCCTGGAAGAGCCGCCGTCGCATACGATCTTTGTCTTGGCAACGACGGAGACGCAGAAGGTCCCTGCGACGATCGCTTCCCGCTGCCAAAGGGTAGAATTCGGCAGGATCAAGCTTAAAGAGATCAAAGGAAGGCTGGCTGATATTGCAAAAGCGGAAGGCTTTGAAATAGAGGAAAAGACCCTTGATCTTATCGCTCGGACGGCGGAGGGCGGAATGCGCGACGCTGTTTCTCTTCTTGACCAGCTGGTCTCTTTTGCCGGCAAAAAGATCAAATATGACGATGTTGTCACCCTTCTTGGAACTGCGGATGAAGAGCTTCTCTTCTCCTTTGGCGACGCAATCTTTTCCGATGATTCCAAAGAAGTGCTATCCCTGGTGAAGGACGGCATGGATAAAGGACGGTCTATCCCTCAAATGACCAGGGATCTGGTCGGCCATTTTCGCAATCTATTGCATATAGTTGTGGGGGCGGGAGGAGCCCTGGAGCTTACCGAAGATTATTTGGAGCGTCTGGGGAAACAAGCCGGTAAATATAGCTTAAATAAAATAAAGAGCGTGATCAGCGCTCTCTCTCGCGCGGAACTTGATATGAAATGGCATCCGCATGCCAGGCTGGTCCTGGAGGTTGGCCTGCTAGATCTTTTAGAAGGTAAACCCGAAGAAAGCATTATTGTAGTGCGGGAAGATATTAAAGAAAAAACAGCTCCGATCGTAATAGAAAAAAAGGCTGTTCCAATTAAAGAAGAAAAAAAACCGGAAATTCTTGTGAATGACGGAAATGATTTTACAAGGTTGAAAAATCTTTGGCCAAAGATCCTGGAAGGGATGCGAAAAAAAAGTATCTATGGCTTTGTCTCTTTGCATGAAGGGGAGCCGGTCGAGATCGATGAGAAAGGAAAGCTGGTCGTAGCATTTAGGAAAGGTTTTTCTTTTCATAAAGAGAGGCTGGAGGAACAAAAGAACAAGACTTCGCTGGAAGAGGTGATTGAGGAAGTCCTTGGGAAAAATGTCCCGGTCGTATGCATACTAACTGACCGCCAAAAGGTCCCTAATCTTTCGGCTGCGGCGGTCGCGGAATTTTTTGACGGGAAAGTTGTTTCTTAAAATATAGGAAGGAGTTTTAAAATGGGTAAAAGTTACAATGTTTGCGTTCTGGGGGCGACGGGGATGGTGGGGAAAGAGATCATGAGAGTTCTTGAAGAACAAAATTTCCCGGTAAATAAATTTTTACCGCTGGCATCGGAGCGAACCGCGGGTCAAAAGGTCACTTTCAAAGGAAAAGAATATACGGTCGTACAAGCTGCGCCGGAGGTCTTTGACGGGATGGAGATCGGGCTGTTTTCTGCCGGAGCAAAGGTTTCGGCTCTTCTTGCGCCGGAAGCGGCAAAGCGGGGCTGTATCGTAATAGATAACACATCCGAATTCAGAATGGTAAAAGATATTCCGCTGGTCGTTCCTGAAGTTAATGGCCATGCGATCAAGAAGCACAAAGGGATCATTGCGAATCCGAATTGTTCTACTGCCCAGTTGGTGCTGGCGCTTAAGCCGATCTATGACGCGGTCGGAATTGAAAGAGTTGTAATTTCGACCTATCAATCGACTTCCGGTTGGGGAAAAGAAGCCATTGCCGAAATGTACGAGCAGACAAAATTATTGTTGGATGATCCAAAGGCTAAAATTACTCCCAAATATATTTTCAAGCAGATCGCCTTCAATCTTGTTCCGCAAATTGACCAATTTACGGAGAACGGCTATACCAAAGAAGAGATGAAGATGGTCAATGAGACCAAGAAGATCCTGGAAGACGAAAGTATTAATGTTACGGCGACCTGCGTAAGGGTCCCGGTCGCAATAAGCCATTCTGAATCGGTAAATATCAAGACCAAGAAAAAGATCTCTATTTCCGAAGTTCGAAAGCTTCTGGCTGCTTTTCCAACGGTAAGAGTTATGGATGATCCTTCAAAGGGCGAATATCCGACACCGGTAGATTGCGCTGGAAAGAATGAAACTTTCATCGGTAGAATTAGGGAAGATATTTCTCAGGAGAATGGGATCGAAATGTGGATCGTATCGGATAACCTGCGCAGAGGCGCGGCGCTTAATGCGGTATTGATCGCTGAGAGAATGATAAAAGACGGATTGATCTAAAACGACTTTTAACGTACCGTGATCAAACAAGGGCCGCGATCCCAGACCCGTTGACGAACATTTTGCGGTAATTTTATCCGGTGTTTTTCATCTACTGTAGAGGTTTGGATCTGGACAAAACATTTCTCCAGACAGCTATAAATATATGTTGTGGGAGTATGCTTTCCTTGTCCCGTTTCTCTAAAAGAAACTACGATTGTATTATTTTTCTTTTCGGGATGAGCGCCAAATATTTTTACCGCATACTTTGCTTCAGGCTGTAAGTTTAGAGAAGGGAAGGATAAGCTAGCACCGTTTCCCGGGTCAATATTGATCGTCCTTGCCGGTCCGGCTATATAAAAATTAAGATCGGGAATATTATCAAAATGTCCTTCAGCAAAGAATTTCTGTAGAAGCGTTAATAATTCATGCATACATGTCCTGGTGTGCTCTCTCTCTCCTTCATTTAATAGCCTTGCATTAAAAATACCAAATTGTCTTTTTTCCTCTTCAGGATATGAATAAGCAGAGAACAGGCATGGAACTGAAGCATCGTAGGCGTAGGATCTTAACCAATTTAGATCTCTGTCATAAACCATGAATTGCAGCATGACAAGGTTATCAAGCACCGGTTCCACAAAATAATAAGATCCTGCGGGAATATTGATCTTAGTAAATTTGGCCGCGCCACAGTGTGGATCGGAAGGAAACCCGACCTGGATGTTTTCCTGCGGGCCGTGAGCGAAAAAGGCGGTTGGTTCATTTCTAAGGTCAAAGTCTTTACCGGTATAAAGAGAAGTACTATGATCAACTGGTCGACCTTGATATAAATATATAAAACGGGTGATCCATGGTTGGGCCTGTTCAAGCGTTGTAATTTCCCTTCTTTCATATACTGGTGAATCGCTATATGAGAGGTATTCACGGCCGACAAGTAAACCGGAAAGTTCATGGGCAGAAAGGGGCACCTCTTCCGTTCTGCAAAATTGTGTCCTGAAATCTAGTCTTAATAATAATCTCTGTAGTCCTTCGGCGAGCTGCTCCGGTCCAAGGTCCAGTTTAACTTTGTGCCGGCAGCGGTGATCTATCTCGGCAAGGAGAGTTTGTGCCTGCGGCAATAGCGGAGCGTCCCGTTTGAGGGTTAATGGATTCCCTTTGCGGAGCAAATTGTAAATAACGCTGCTGTTTACTTTCATGGTTTTGTCTCAAATATATTATCGAGCATAAATTCATTTGATTTCACTTGGCGGCTTTGGTAGATTTGTATAATAATGATCGATATTCAAGACCAGATAGATTACTTTGAAAGCCTTTTTGACGAGCACGGCAATAGTTATAAGGCGCTGGATTGGAATTCGCCCGACAGCCAAAAGCTCCGCTTCAAGATCATGAAAGAGCTGTTTAATTACGGGAAAAAGGCGTCGTGCATAACGCTCCTGGATGTCGGCTGCGGATTTGGAGATCTCTATGGCTATCTTAAGTCCGATGGGTCGCTATCTCGACACCGGATAAATTATTCCGGCTGCGATATTTCCCCTAAAATTATCCAAACAGCAAAAAAGAAATATCCGGACGCGAAATTTGAAGTAAAAAATATCCTTGAGGACCGGCATACTCCAAAATACGACTATATAATCTGCTCGGGCATATTTAATATCCGGTCGGCAGAGATCGATGACCATTTGGCATATGTAAAAGAGATGATCTTCCGGGTGAGCGAGCTGGCAACCTATGGGGTAGGCCTAAATTTTCTTAGTGAAGGGAGTCTGCCGATCGCTGATCCTCAAAATTTAAACTCAAGCCAGTACTTTTACTTTAACCCTGAAACTGTGTTAAACTTTTGCCGGCATGCGGCCCCTAAATACATTTTAAGACACGATTATCATATTGGCGATTTTACGATATACTTGCTGAAGGGATAAGGAATAGTAGGAATGAGAAGGGATTAGTAGGATGAGGAGGGATAAATGAACCCATTAAGGCGGCTAATAATACCGGGTCTGATCCTGCTGATAATCGTGACCTTTGCTACGCTTGGGTATCAATACCTTGAAGGCTGGAGCTTCATTGACTCGCTTTATATGGTGGTGATCACCCTTTCTACTGTCGGCTTTCGAGAAGTGCACGACTTGAACACCGCCGGCCGCCTGATGACGATCGTTGTTATCATTTTCGGCATTGCAACCGTAGGTTATACGGTCGGACAATTGATCGAAATGATGGTTGAAGGGCAAATTATCGGATATAGGAGGAAGAAACAGATGAAGCAAAGGATAGCGGAATTAAAAGATCATTATATTATTTGCGGGTTTGGAAGAGTTGGCCATCAGGTCGTAATTGATCTTAAGGCAGCGAAGATCCCTTATGTTGTTATAGATAGTAAAGCAGAAACGGTCGAAGAGCTGGAACCGCTTGGGATCCCGCATTTGATCGGCGATATAACCTCCGATGCGTTCCTTATGGAGGCGGGGGTCAAGCGGGCAAAGGGATTGATCGCTTCGGCTGATTCCGATGCCGCGAATGTTTTTGTCGTTCTTTCTGCCAGAGTATTAAACCCAAAACTCTTTATTATTGCCAGGGCCTCTTCTCTGCATGTTGAAGAAAAACTAAAAAAAGCAGGCGCTAACAGGGTCATTTCTCCGTATTATTTTGCCGGCAAGAGAATGGCGGAAATTGCGATCAAGCCGACTGCCGTTGATTTTCTTGATTCGATCCTGCACGGCGAACACGTCCAGATGGAGATGCGGGAATTTATTGTAAACGGCAGCGGGCTCTTGCTTAACAGGACTCTGGCAGAAGCGCAGATCAGGCAAAAAACCGGCTCGCATGTTATAGCGATCAAGAAAGCGAACGGTAAATTCAATCTCCAGCCGGTTGCCGATTCAAAAATTGAATCCGGAGATATTCTGGTCGTGATCGGCACGCCAAAGCAGGTCGATTCACTTGAGAAAATGGTAAGCTAATGATCCAAGATAAAGAATTTATGGAAAAGGCCATTATCAGTATTGCCGAAGGAATGTGCCTTGCCGCGCGGACCGCTCCCAAAGCAAAAGGGATCGATCTATTAGAGACGGCCATTTTTATTAGTGACGATATATTGAAATTGTCTTCAAAAATGAAAGAAATAGGAGAAAGGGAATCGAACCAGACCTTTCTAAGAGATTCTGAAAATATCAAGAGCGCCGCGGCCGTTGTTATTATCGGCACCAAAAAGAAAGCGATCGGTTTAAGGTATTGTTCATTTTGCGGATGGCCGAATTGCGCGGAATCGGAAAAAGCCGGAGCGGTTTGTGCTTACAATAGCGGCGATCTCGGGATCGCGATCGGGTCTGCGGTTTCTTTTGCGATGGACCATCGGGTTGATAATCGCGTTATGTATTCGGTAGGTAAAACGATCGTAGAGAATAAATTATTAGGGGATGAGGTTGTGATCGCATATGGTATACCTCTTTCTGTTTCAGGTAAGAATCCATTTTTTGATAGGAGATAAACATGTTTGAAGGGATAAGGACCATATTTGAAAGAGATCCGGCGGCGGCCAATATTTTTGAGGTTTTTCTTTATCAGGGGCTGTGGGCGATGTTCTTTCACCGCATCGCGCATTTTTTATATTCCATAAAAATACCGTTTTTCCCAAGACTGCTTTCACAGATCTCCCGTTTATTGACATTAATTGAGATCCATCCCGGCGCAACTATCGGCCGAAGATTTTTTATCGATCATGGCAACGGGGTGGTAATTGGCGAAACAACGATCATCGGAAATGATGTGACGATCTATCAGGGAGTAACTTTAGGCGGGACAGGAAAGGAAAAGGGAAAGCGCCATCCGACGATCGGCAATAATGTAGTTGTTGGCGCGGAAGCGATCGTTTTGGGCAATATTACGATAGGTGATGATTCCAGGATCGGGGCAGGTGCGGTAGTTACAAGATCGGTACCCCCAAATTCTACCGTTGTCGGAAATCCTGCCAGGATCATTGTTATGGAAGGAAAAAAAGTTGAAACGCTTGCCCATGCCGATCTGCCGGACGTAGTTGAAGAGCTGGAAAAAAGGATAAAGAGGCTGGAAGAAAAAATTGGTTCTTAAAATCCACAACGACCTTACACGAATAACAGAAGAATTTACTCCGCTTTTCCCTGGAAAAGTCGGGATGTATGTCTGCGGTATTACCCCATATGATGAAACCCATCTTGGCCACGGCAGGGCTTATGTTGTTTTTGATACGATCAGACGTTATCTGGAATATTCAGGCTATGAAGTTAAACATATTCAAAACTTTACTGATGTGGATGACAAGATCATAGCTAGGAGTAGGGAGTTGGGAGTTGGGAGTAAAGATATTGCGGAAAAGAATATTTCTTCTTACTTCGAAGTGATGGAAAAGTTAAACGTTAAGAAAGCGGAGGTTTATCCGAAAGCGACCGAGCATATTCAGGAAATGATCGATTGGATCAAGGGTTTAATTGGAAAAGGGATCGCCTACCAGCTTGAGGGTGATGTTTATTTTGAGATCAGAAAATTTGAAGGGTACGGCAAGCTTTCAGGCAGAAATATTGACGACCTGCTCTCCGGCGCGCGGGTCGAGGTGAACGATAAAAAAAGAAGCCCGCTTGATTTTGCTCTTTGGAAGACCGCGAAAGAAGGCGAGCCTTCCTGGGATTCTCCCTGGGGAAAAGGCCGCCCCGGCTGGCATATAGAGTGTTCAGCGATGTCGACCAAATATTTGGGGGAGCAATTTGATATCCATGGGGGCGGGCTTGATCTCGAATTCCCGCACCATGAAAATGAGATCGCGCAGACCGAAGGCCTGACCGGAAAAATTCCCTGGGTAAAATATTGGCTGCACAACGGCTTTGTGAATATTGATAAACAAAAAATGTCGAAATCGCTGGGGAACTTTTTTACTCTAAAAGATATTTTTACCAAATATGACCCGATGGTGATCCGCTTATTCCTGCTGATGACCCATTATCGCAGCCCGATAAATTATAGCGACGTTGAGATCGAAGGGGCGAAGGAAGCATATAGCCGGATAACCCAATTTATAGAAAATATTGATTTTATTCTATCAAAGACGACAGAATCGGCGCCTGAAGTTGAAATTGATGATATAAACGAAGATCTGATTTCTTTCAAGGATAAATTCAAAGCCAGTATGGATGAAGACTTTAATTCAGCCGGTGCCGTTGCCGCGATCTTTGAGATGATAAAATATTTTCGTAAAACCCTGGCGGAGGGCGAAGCAGAAAAAGAATGCCTTGGGGTGATGCGGCAAGCGGTGGTTGAGATGTGCGGGATATTGGGTTTGGAGTTAGGAGCTGGGAGTCGAGAGACTGGAACATCCGATGATGTTGAAAAATTACTGATAGAAAGAGAAAATGCGCGTAAAAACAAAGACTATAAAAAAGCAGATGAGATCAGGAAAATGACTGCAGAAATGGGCTATTCTATCGAAGACACACCTTACGGTGCGAAATTAGTTAAGCTTTAATGGCCGACCTTATTTATTACCCAAAAAAAATTGCGCAGCTCGAAATATCCAATTCGATCCAGTTATTGACCAATATAGCCATATTTTCTTCATCCCTGTTCATTCCGGTCATGGCTGAAGAGCTGCATGCCGATGGTTTTATGATCGGCTTGATCGTAAGCATTTTTAATCTGTCCTATTTTTTGGCAGGTTATCTATTCGGAAGTTTGTCCGATCGCTTCGGTGCCAAGCGTATATTGCAGTTCGGCCTAATTCTTTCGGCGATCTTTTATGCAACCCAAGTATTTGCTAAAGAAACAGGATCATTGCTCTATCTGCGCGCATTGGCTGGTTTCGCTGCAGGGATCTTTCCGGCGGCGCTGGCAGTATATGCTTATGAAGAGCGAAAAGGGAAGATGGGTAAATTTACCGCCTATGGTTCCTTGGGTTGGGCGCTGGGAAGCTTAATGGCCGGTTTTATAACTTATTATTATTCGATCTTTCTTGCCGCGGCATTTTTGTTTTTAGTTGCTTTCATTTTGTCTTTTAGGCTCGGCGAAGCTAAAACAAAAGGGACTTTTAATCTATTTCCCTGGCGATTATTCATAAAGAATGCTAGGATCTATATTCCTTATTTGTTCAGGGCGATCGGAGCATTTGCCGTCTGGACAATGTTTCCCCTTTATCTAATGAGCACCGGAGCGGATAAATTCATGGTCGGCATTGCGTATTTTGTGAATGCTTTTACGCAATTTATCATGATGCAAAAGGCCGAGAAATTTAGGAACCTTTATCTTTTTAATTTGGGATTATTATGTACGGTATTAACATTCATTGCTTATGCCCTATTAAATAATTTTTGGCTGATCCTGCCGATCCAGGTCCTTTTGGCCTTTGCCTTTTCAACCCTGCAGGTCGGCGCCCACCAGGAATTGATGAACAACAACCGCGAGAAAGGATCTGTTATCGGATTATTGAATTCGATAGCGAATATTTCTGCTGTTATCGGACCTTTTGTTGCCGGAA
>JBAYJF010000028.1:0-14076 GCA_041665245.1 Candidatus Margulisiibacteriota bacterium
GATCGAACAGGCCGTTATTTCAGTCCCGGAAGAGTATACAGGCAGCGTGATCGAAAAATTGGGCGGGCGGCGCGGAGAAATGATCGACATGGTAGCTAAGAACGGCGTCACTCATATGACCTATATGATCCCGACCCGGGGACTGCTGGGCTATCGCGCAGAATTTATCATGGATACCAAGAGCGAAGGGATATTGCATCATGCTTTTTCAAAATACGAACGCTATAAAGGCGATATTTCCAAAAGACAGAACGGGGTCCTTATTTCCGGCGATACCGGCAAGACCTCTTCATATTCACTGAATAAGCTCCAGGAAAGATCAAAGCTTTTTGTGGACCCGGGCGTACAGGTTTATACCGGGATGATCGTCGGTGAAAATGCCCGCAGCATGGACATGACCGTTAATCCCTGCAAGGAAAAGAAACAGACCAATATCCGCTCCGCCGGTGCGGACGAAGCAGTTTCACTTACTCCGCCGCTCAAGCTAACCCTTGAGCAGGCTTTGGAATTCATTGATGAGGACGAGCTGGTCGAAATTACCCCTGAAAGCATCCGCCTGCGGAAAAAGTTCTTGACCGAGAATGAGAGGTCAAGGAATACTAAGAGCGAAAAGGCTCCTTCCTAGTAAAATCGGGCAGAAAAACCTCCCTACTCTCCAGCTCCTGGGTATATAAATTATGCAACCCTGTCTTTTCAGCATATTCAACAACAGTTTTATATTCTTCAACTAAAATCGGCCGGGCAATTTCCGGAATATCGTTTGCTTTATACTGTGGGCTGTATTGAGACATGATACTCACCCAGATATCTTTTGATATGGAAGATAGAAAGTCCAATGCTTTCAGACTATTTTCAATATTCCCCGGCAAAACCAGGTGGCGAACAAGCAATCCCCTCTTCGCAATCCCGTATCCATCAAGCTCGATATTTCCAACCTGTTCAAACATTGACCGAATCGCTTCTTGCGCGGTTTCAACATAATTTGAAGTGCCGGAAAGCCTTTTCGCCAAGTTATCATCAGAATATTTAAAATCCGGAAGATAAATTTCGATCTTCCCTTCGAGCAATTTTAATAATTCCTGGCTGTCATATCCTCCAGAGTTATATACGAACGGTATTTTTAAGCCTTTTTCTCTTGCAAGGTCGATCACTGAAACAAGCTGCTGGCCATAATGCGTTGGTGATACCAGATTTATGTTATGCGCACCCTTAGCTTCCAACTCAAGCATAATACTGACTAATGCATCGCTTGTAACTATTTTGCCTGATCCTTCTTGGCTAATAGAGTAATTCTGGCAAAAAACACATTTAAGGCAGCAATGCAAAAAAAATATCGTTCCCGATCCTTTTGTACCCGAGATCATCGGCTCTTCACCGTGATGCAAACAGGAAGATGCAGTTTCTATTTCAATTCCGGCTTTGCACTTTCCCAATTCGCCTTTTGTTCGATCAACTCTGCAGCGATGTCCGCAAAGGACGCAGGCTTCTATAATACTCATATATGTATTATAATGCACGCCAGCTATGAATATAACCTGGTGCTACACTTTTATCAGCGTTTTGGTCGTCAGTCTGATGGGTTTTGCGGGGGCCCTTACCCTTCCATTCAAGGGAAACGCCTTAAAGAGAATAATTTCCTTTTTGGTCTCTTTTTCCGCCGGCGCCCTTTTTGGCGATGCCTTTATCCATCTCCTGCCGGAAGCTGTAGAAAAAAACGGATTCAACACAACCGTTTCCTTAAGCTTATTAGCAGGAATCGTATTCTTTTTTATTCTGGAAAAAATAATTCATTGGCGCCACTGCCACATCGAAACCTCAAAAAACCATCCGCACCCCTTCGCCTGGATGAATTTGATCGGAGATGGGTTCCATAATGCGCTGGATGGGATGGTAATTGCCGCTAGTTTCGTTGTAAGCCCGGCCCTGGGGGTGTCAACCACTATCGCGGTCATTCTCCACGAGATCCCTCAAGAGATCGGAGATTATGGGGTTTTGGTCCACGGAGGTTTTGATCGCACAAAGGCATTGTTCTTAAATTTTGGCGCCCAGCTTACTTCGATCATCGGCGCGTTCCTGATATTAATCTTATCTATTGAATTAAGCCAACTTACCTCCGTCCTTATTCCATTTACCGCCGGCGGCTTTATTTATATTGCCGGCTGCGACTTGATCCCTGAAATGAAAAAAGAGATCCGGATATCCGATTCTATCCAGCAACTGCTTTCGATCTTGCTCGGGGTTGGATTGATGTTATTGCTAAAGCTGATCGGCTAATTCACGGAAAACAACTTTGTCCCCTACCTTCACGCCACAAAGATCGATCTCTCCGGCATTAATTTCGATAATTTTATCGCATCTAATTTTTGGCGCACAGCTTTCGATCTTCCCATTCTTGGGAGCGGGAACATTTTTTGTCAGATCAACAACTGTTTCTCCGCTTACCCAGACAAAATCAAGCGGAAAGAACATTTTATTCATCCAAAAGCCGTATCGGCCGGGGACCTCATAGACAAACAGCATCCCCTTGTCCCGATCGATCTTTTTTCTATCCGATAATCCCTTTGCTCTGGCAGGACTTGTATCCGAAACTTCCAAGAGATAACTCTTCGTTCCGATCTGTGCCTGCCAAGGATAGATCTTTTGACTGCCCCAGGCGGCTGCAGAAAAAATAGAAAGTCCGATCATCAGCATAGCAAAGATCTCAACGGTCTTATTGCGGCTTTTTTCGCCGCGAACGATCTTTATTTGGCTTTTTTTTATCTTGAAGTGTGCAGCTAAAAAATCGACAAGGCCAATATTTGCTTTTCCATCGACCGGCGGCGCGGTTAAATAAACCTTGGTGATCCCATTTTCTTCTTTGATCTTGTTCTGCTTCGCATTCGGAATAACTTTTACGTTAAGCTTCATTCTAATATATTATTCCGTCTCCAGACTCCTAACTCCCTACTCCCAGCTCTATCCCATCCCCGGCAAATTCATCCCCCCGGTAAGCTTCTGCATAACTTTAGCAACATCATTTTTGGCGGTCTTTAAAGCGCGGTTGGTTGCATCCTTAACATTGCCTGCGATCTTAGAAACACCCATCTCCTGAGGGATCGTTATTTCCAGAATTTCGAGTTCGCCATTCACCGTGACCCTTACTCCGCCTGCTTCACCTTCGTACCTTGATTTATTAAGCTGTGATTTTATTTTCTGGGCCTGCATCATCATTTCGCCCATTTTTCCTAAATTTCCAAATACCATCTGCAATTCCTCCTAATTTGATTTATAATAAATTATAACACAATAGCAGAACAAGGAGAGAATATGAAAAGAATCGCTTCGATCTTATTAATACTCGTATTTGCTTTAAACTTGGGGCTTATTTCATCAGAAGCCGCCACAAAGAAAAAAAAGAAATCGACAAAGCGCGTTCCCAAAAAAAGACGCGTCTCCTACCCCAGATATTCCTGGCCAAAAGGATCCCGCCCGGTTTTCCCATCGTTTAATGGGGGAGAAAATCCTGCCCTCCAGGCAAAACCCGCTACAGCAGAAACAGAAACGATGAAACCTATCGTAAAAAAACCGATCCAAGATAATACCAACAAAGGATTTTTTATGCCGACCACCGGGCTTGGCGGAGGCGCGCTTTTGATCGGGCTCAACTACCAAAAACCGTGGCAGGAAGGGATCGACCTCTCACTTCGGGGAAGCCTTGGCGTTGGAAATGGCTATACGGTAATGGCCGCCGGAATTTCTTCACAATTTAATTTTAAAGAAGACCTATATGTTGGAGCCGGAATTGACCTGGCTAATTATTCACAACCGGTTTCAAATGTATTCGGCATTTCCGGCAATATCGCGCAGGGAACTCGACTTGGACTGGCCATTTCCGCCGGAAAATTTATAAACAAATGGAATCTTGAAGTGGGATATAGCTCCGCACTTGGGCTTACCGCCAGAGCCGGATATAAGTTTTGATCAACCGGGCGGCCAGTTAAAATCCCTACCGCCTAATAGATGGAAATGGAGGTGAAAGACCGCTTGGCCCGATGCTTTGCCATTATTTACTACGACCCTAAACCCCTTTTTATCCAGCCCGCTGTCCACCGCTAATTTATTTATCACTCGATAAATGTCCGGAAGGATAGAATAATCGGTCAGTTCCGCAAGCGTAGCAACGTGTTGTTTTGGAATGATCAGAATATGCGTTGGAGCGCGGGGCGAAAGATCATGAAAAGCTAGGACCCTTTCATCCTCATAGATAATTTTACTCGGGATCTCTTTGTTTATTATTTTACAAAAGACACAATCGGGCATCTCAACTCCTAATAATTTATCTTAAGAACTTGTATCCGATGGTTCCCGCTGTCGGCAATATAAAGCTTGTTTCCGCCCAAGCTTATTCCGGTCGGCTGATTAAATTCTCCACTTCCCGAGCCTTTGCTTCCAAAAGCCAGGATAAACTCGCCTCTCTTTGAAAAAATACAGATCCGGTTGTTGCCGGTATCCGCTACATAGACTAATTTATCGTCAAGCGCGATCCCCTGAGGCCCCGACAATCCGCCCTCAATGCTTCCCGTTTGATTAAAAGAATATATCGGCCGGCCGGTAAAATCAAACTTCTGGATCCGGCTATTGCCGGTATCAGCCACAAATACGCTGCGATCGGAATCTACGGCAACATCGCACGGATGGGAAAGAAAGCCGGAACCACTGCCAAAGCCTCCCATTTCAATAACAAAGCTACCACCATCATTAAATTTTAATACTCTGTCGTTGCCTGAATCGGCAACATATAAATTCCCGATCGAATCAATGTCCATCCCAGCCGGGTCCTGCAGGCTTCGGTAATTTATTTCACCGGTACCAATGGTTTGTATGTAATTTCCTCGAATATCGAACAACTGGATCCGATCATTGTCTTTTTCCGATACATAGATCCTATAATTAAAATCTATTGCCAAACTGATAGGCCCGTTTAGCCGTCCTGGGGTAGTTCCAAATCCGCCAAACTGGTAAAAAAATGTCCCTGTCCGGTCGATCCGCTCGATCCGGTTATTTCCGGTATCGGCAATAAAAATATCGCCTAAACCAGTTTCTGAATTCCCAACAAAGGAAGCTTTTACATCGTGCGGAAAATAAAATTGGCCGTCACCCGAACCGGGCGCGCCGATCTGCCCAACATACTCGACGGTAGGAACAACTATTTCCGAAGTTGAAGGGATTTCACCCATGGCAAACGCCATTAGGCAAATAACAAATGACAACTTAAAAATGACAAATAAAAATCTACGCATTCAATAATTCCCGTAGTTTATCGCTTGGCTTTTTGCTCTTAAGCAGGCTTTCGCCGACCAAAATGGCCGCAACCCCTTTTTGTTTAAGCGTTCTTACTTGTTCCGGTGAGCTTATGCCGCTTTCGGAGACAATTATTTTTGAGCTAAGCTCCCAGAACTTATCGATCAGCTCCAAAGTATTGTTAATGTTCACTTCAAGCGTATCCAGGTCCCGATTATTAATGCCGATAATATCAGCGCCGGCGGCAAGCGCCCTTTCCGCCTCTTTTCCATTGTGAACTTCGACAAGTGCATCCATTTTTAATTTTTTAGAGAGCGCGAGGAATCTCTTTAACTCCTCATCCGTTAAAATTCTGACGATAAGAAGGATCGCATCCGCCCTTGCCAATCTGGACTCGTAAATTTGCGACTCGTCAATGATAAAATCTTTTCGAAGGATCGGAATTCTTACTTTTGATCTGATCTTTTTAAGATAATCAAGCTTCCCTTTAAAATACTTCTCATCGGTCAGCACCGATATGGCGGCCGCTCCGTTTTTTTCATAGTTTTGTGCGATCTCAACCGGTTTAAAGCTCTTTTTTATCACTCCCGCGGAAGGAGAAGCTCTTTTAACCTCAGCAATAATTGATACCCCTTTGACTTTGAGGGCTTTTTTGAAACTGCGCGGTCGCGGCAGATTACTTATCGCCTTTTTGGCTTTTTTGATATCCAACTTTATCTTTAAAAGTATGACTTCCTGGCGCTTATTAAAGACAATTTCGTCTAGAATCATGGTGTATAATGTTAACATGCTCTCTATTCCTTATCAACATATCCCCGTCATGGCGGATGAGGCGATCGGCTTCCTGAATATCAAGCCCGGCAAGGTTTATGTGGATTGCACCCTCGGCGGCGGAGGACACCTTGAAAGATCCCAGACCCCAGATCCCGGATCCCACTTTATTTGTTTTGATCAGGACATTGACGCTATTAACGCGGCAAAGGCAAGGCTCGCGAAATATAATAATATAACTTACATAAACGACAACTTCTCCAACATCAAAAAACATCTTCATCAGAAAGTCGATGGAATATTGTTTGACTTGGGGGTCTCTTCTTATCAGATCGACGAGCCTTCGCGGGGATTTAGCATCAAAAGCGACGGACCGCTCGACATGCGAATGGACAAAAATACCTCTTTAACCGCTGAAGAGATAATTAACACCTACTCCCTTGGAGAATTGCTGAAGATCTTCAACGAATACGGAGAAGAACGCTTTGCAAAAAAGATCGCCGATAGAATTATCAAGCTGCGAGAAAGTTCCCCGATAAAAACTACTTTTGAATTAAAACAGATCATAGAAGAAGCGATCCCCACCTGGAAAAAGAGAGAATCGGTCTCTCGGATCTTCCAGGCCCTGCGAATTGCGGTAAATAGCGAGCTTGATAGCCTTCAAATCGCCTTGAATGATTCGATCGATCTATTAAATCCGGGCGGAAGGGTTGTCGTTTTGTCGTATCATTCGCTGGAAGATCGGATCGTCAAGCACGCTTTCCGCGATCTTTCCAAAAATGGTATACTAAAATTGCTCACAAAAAAACCTGTTTTGGCAAATGCTTCGGAAATTGAACTCAATTCGCGGAGCCGAAGCGCAAAGCTAAGGGCGGCTGAAAAACTATGAATTTCAGGAGAGCGGTTTTTTTATTAGTTCTGTTTTTTCTGCTGGCAGGCGTCCATCTGCTGATCGTCGCGCAAAATATCAATTTAAAATATCAATTGACCGATATTAAGATCAAACTGGGCGAGATCACCAGCCAGAACCGGCTCATTGGCAGCAGCGTTTCAAGGGAAGAGAACCTCGCGATCATCGAAAGCAAAGCCAGATCAAGCCTAGGCATGCTCTTCCCCGAAAAAATAATTTATATCGTTGATACCAAAGAAGCTACGCGTAAAAATGTTATACTATAGTCATGGTTAGAGTAAGATTTGCACCGTCGCCAACCGGCGCCCTCCATATTGGCGGAGCCAGAACAGCCTTATTTAACTGGCTTTTTGCCCGGCATCATGGCGGAAAATTCATCCTTCGGATCGAAGACACCGACCGCGAGCGCTCAACCCTGGAATCGAATAAAGCCATTTTTCATGGCCTCGAATGGCTTGGATTAGATTGGGATGAAGGGCCAAATACAGGCGGGAACTTTGGCCCCTATTTTCAAACTCAGCGGATTGAGATCTATGTTGAGCATATAAAGAAACTTCTGGATGAAGGCAAAGCCTATCATTGCTTTTGCACAACAGAAGAATTGTCCCAAAAAAGGAAAGAAGCGGAAGAGCGCAAAGAAGCCCCGCGTTATGATGGATCTTGCCGCAAGCTTTCGACCGATGAAATAAAGAGAAGATTAAAAAGCGGTATGCCAAGCGTGGTCAGGTTCATGCTCCCCCCGATCGGTGAAACGGTCGTTGAAGATCTAATTCGGGGAAAGGTGACTTTCAAGAACGAGGTCCTGGACGATTTTGTCATATTAAAATCCGATGGTTTTCCGACCTATAATTTTGCCTGCGTGGTTGACGACCATCTGATGGAGATAACCCATGTTATCCGCGGGGATGACCATCTTTCAAACACCCCCCGGCAGATCCTGCTTTATCAGGCCTTTGGCTGGGGCCTTCCGGTCTTTGCGCATATTCCGATGATCCTGGGGAAAGATAGAGCTCGCTTGTCTAAGCGCCACGGCGCAACTTCGGTGATCGACTATAGCGCAATAGGCTACCTTCCCGAAGCAATGGTCAACTATATCGTAAAACTGGGTTGGGGACATAAGGACCAGGAAATATTTTCACGGGAAGAATTAATTGCGCTTTTTACACTCGATGGGGTTGGAAAAAATCCGGCCATTTTCGATACAGAAAAATTAAACTGGATGAACGGGCAATACATTCGAAAGATCCTCCCTGAAAGGCTTTTTGATCTTTGCGAATCCTTGCTTATTACTGCGTATGGCAATCATGATCTAGCATATTTAAAGAAAGTTGTGACCGCTTTTCATGACCGTTTAGTCCTGATTCCGGATATTGTCCCCCTATCCGCCTATTTCTTTAAAGATGAATTCGAATACGAACCGGCCGGCGTTGAAAAATATTTTAAAACCGACAAAGCCAGAACTATTCTTCAAACATTGAAAGATAGATTAGAAAAAGTAGAGCCATATACAAAAGAGAAGATCGAACCGGTCTTCAAAGAATTAGCAAAAGAACTGGGATTGAAGCTGGGGGAAGTAATTCACCCTTGCCGCCTTGCCCTCTCCGGCCGCAATGACACCCCGCCGATGTATGATGTGGTGGAGGTTTTGGGAAGAGAAAAAGTTGGACAGCGCTTAAACAAGGCTCTGGCTAGCTTGAATTAATATGAAGATTATAAAAGATGAAATTACTTTAAACGAGCTTAAACAATTAGCCGAAAGCAAATTCGGCAATTTTGTGAAAGCAGTCGTCGATATCCAGGCCGGGATAATGGCCGTTGACGCCGAGTTGCATGCCGACGAAGAGGCGCTGCTGATCGAGAATGGTTCAAAGCAGCAAGACCTCTGGGGTATTAATATTTACCCGGAACTTAGCAGCAATGACCTGATCGAATTCGATTCAATGATCAATCTCAAACCAGCCCAGGGGAACCGGAGCCGGGGAGTTGAAAGCCAAGCGATCAGAACACAAATTGTCCGCATCGTTAGCAATTTGATCAAGCCATGAATATCCAACATAAAGAACTAGCGGCAGGAAAATGGAATACTCTCTCCTTTATGGAGCAAATGGCAAACATCGGCAGTGAAGTAGAAAGGACGATCAACTGGCGCAATAAAAACAATCCTGAATACAGCCGTTTGGCTTTTGAGCGGGCATTGGAATTATTGGACCTGACCGTTGCAGACCAAAAGAATATTTTACGCCTAAAAGAGGTGCTGCGCGTTAGAGAGGTTCTGGCTGATTGTTTTTCTTTTGAAAATATATATCTTTCGACCGACAGTCAATGGAAAAGCTATTTTCTGTCTTTCAACTACGCCGCTAGGATCAACTGTAATTAGGCCTGCCACCCTGAAAAAGCCCTTACTTCACTACCATAGTCCCAATACCGTGATCGGTGAATAGTTCGAGGAGGATCGCGTGGGGGATCTTTCCATCAATAATATGGACTTTTTTAACACCCTTTCGGATCGCATAAAGCCCTGATTTAATTTTGGGGATCATTCCACCGGAAAGAGAGCCGGCTTTGATCATTTTGTCCGCCTTATAAGCATTTACTTCTGAGACCAGTTTGCCTTCTTTATCCAGAACGCCCAGAACATCGGTTAACAGCATCAGTTTTTCCGCTTTTAAGTAAGCTGCGATCGCCGCCGCCGCTTTATCGGCATTAATATTGTAGAGCTCGCCATTTTTCCCAACCCCGATCGAGCTGAGGACTGGGATATAGCCCAGTTTCATCCATTTATTTAAATATAGGTAGCGGACGCCGCCGACCTGGCCGGTAAAGCCAAGGTCGATCTTGTTCCCTTCGGCATCTTTCTTCCAATATTTAAAGGCTTTGATAACATTTCCCTTTTTTCCATAAAATCCTTTGGCTTTCCCGCCGGCTTTTTTTATAAGGGTCACTATTTCCTGATTAATCTTTTCACCCAGCACTTTAACAACAACTTTCATCGTCTCTTTATCGGTCACCCGGTAGCCGCCGATAAATTTCGGCTCTACATTTTTCTTTCGGAGCTCTTTGTTTATCTCCGGCCCGCCGCCATGGACCAAAATGGGGTTCATTCCGACCGCTTTCAGCAAGACAACATCCTGCAGGACGCTCCGTTTCAATTCATCATTCTGCATCGCCGCCCCGCCATATTTAATAACAATCGTCTTGCCATTGAATTTTAACAAATACGGCAATGCTTCTAAAACTGCTTCCGCTCTTTCAATTAATCGGCTGTACATATCCACTCCTATGTGTGGTACTTCGCATTGATCTCGACATATCCCTCGGTCAGGTCGCATCCCCATCCAACGGCTACTTCTTTTCCCGCCGCCAGATCAACCGTGATCACATCTTCTTTATCGCCCAGTTCCCAATCCCATTTCAGACGATTCCAATTCACTTTGGCCTTGGTCGTCCCTAGTGCCTGGAGGATCCGCCCAAAGTTTTTGTCTTTTCCGTAAACCGCAGCTTTCAAAAGAAACGATCCAATTAACGCTTTTACACCGTCACGGGCATCTTTTTGCCCCTTCGCACCTTTGACCCTTACTTCCAATAGTTTCGTGGCCCCTTCCCCATCGCGGGCTATTTCTTTCGCTAGATAAATGCAAACTTTATCGAGGGCTGTAGCAAATTCCTTCGTTGGCGCTTTTCCCGCCATCCCATTCGCCAGCGCAAAAACACAGTCATTCGTCGACATGCAATTGTCGACCGAGACCATATTGAATGATTTCTCAACAGCCGACTTTAATAATTTTTGGAAAAGTTTTGCTTCAATTTGGGCATCGGTCGTGATAAAAGCGAACATTGTCGCCATTCCCGGCGCGATCATCCCGGAGCCCTTGGCAATTCCGGCAATGGTCGTATTTCCAACTTTTATGGAAATTTCTTTCGGCCGCAGATCGGTCGTTAATATTCCAACGGCCGCTTCGCTCCCCTTATCATAAGAAAGCTGTCCGGCGGCAGTTTTTATCCCCGGAATAATTTTATCCATCGGCATAACATGGCCGATGACCCCCGTAGAAGCTACCAAAACCAGTGAAGATTTGATCCCTAACGCTTTTGCCGTCTCATTCGCCATCGCTTTCGCGTCGATCATCCCCTGTTTCCCGGTCCAACAGTTGGCATTACCGGAGTTGGCAATGATCGCCTGGGCTTTGCCCTTCTTTGCGTTCATCTGAGATACGATAATTGGGGCCGCCTTTACCTGATTTGAAGTGTAGGTCGCGGCAACCGTGGCCGGTTTTTCAGAATATATCAGGACCAGATCGGGTTTCCCCGATTTTTTAATGCCGCATGAAATTGTGGCCGACTTAAAGCCTTTGGGAGAGGTTATCATGGATAGATCGCGGCTTTTTTCAAAGCTGTTTCTTCCGGAAGCGCATACATAATGTTCATGTTCTGCACCGCCTGACCGGCCGCCCCCTTCACTAGATTATCGATCGCAGATAATACGATGACCTGCCCTGTTGCTTCATTAACCTGCACCGCAAGATCACAATAATTCGTCCCCGCGACATATTTTGTGTTCGGTAGTTTATCTTCAAAAATGCGGATGAACTTTTCAGCTTTATAAAAATCTTTATACATATTTGTTAGTTGCTTAGCATCAATTATCTTTTTAAGCTTTGCATACACGGTTGCTAATATCCCGCGATTCATCGGAACCAAATGCGGAACAAAAGTAACATTTACCTGATTACCTGATATTCGGCTAACCTGATACTCTATCTCCCCCATATGGCGGTGATTAACAACCGAATAAGCTTCGATCCCTTCATTGCGTTCGCAAAAGTGCGTTTTATGCGAGGCGGCCCGGCCTGCTCCGCTTATCCCCGACTTTGCGTCGACAATAATAGAATTCAGATCAATTAAATTATTCTTTACCAGCGGCGCGATCGCCAGGATCGATGCCGTGGGATAACAACCCGGGTTACCAACAAGATTTGCACCTTTTATCTGCTCGCGATAAAGCTCGGGCAGTCCAAAGACCGCCTGTTTAATATACTTTTCATCCGCGTGGCTGATGCCGTACCACTTTTTGAACACATTGTTATCCGTAAAACGATAGTCGGCTCCAAGATCGATCACTTTTTTCCCGGCTTCGATCGCTTTCGGAACAAAATTCATCGCCGCGCCATGAGGCAAGGCCAAAAATATCAGATCAACTTTCGGACAGACGCTATCAAACTCATCCATGGTCAAATAAATGTAGTCGGCAACACCGGTCAAATGCGGATATAATTCGGCGACGCTTTTTCCGCCGCTGTTTTCGGTCGCCATCAGCCATACGATCTCAACCTCGGGGTGTTCCAATAAAATTTGGGTCAGGATCATCCCCGCGTATCCGCTTGCTCCGACTATTCCAACTTTGATCATGTTAAACTCCTAGTGAAACCGCTCGACTACAAACTTGAATAATTCTACAGGCTCGCTTGGCGAAATTCCAGCTTTCTGCCGGCAAATTTCGATCTGCTCATCTACTGTATCAACTCCATCCAGATCTGGCAAGAGGAGTCCGCGCCGCATGCCGGCTTTAACGATCACGCCATATTTTTTGGCGTTAAGTTCGCTTTTCGTTTTGACCGGTTCCGGCTCGCTTAACACATCGACCGAGATCTCAAGCTCCACAAGCTCTTCCGCCCGCAGCGGAGAAAATCTCGGATCTCCTGTGGCCGCTTCGATCGCATTCCGGATCACTTCCTGCGCGACATTTTCGGTCGTCGGCATAAAAGTTCCGATGCATCCGCGCAAACTATTGCGTCGATGCAAAGATACAAAAACGCCCGCGCGCTTTTTCAGCTCGGCGGGCAGATCTTTCGGCGGATCCAGAACTTTTCCTTCTCTTATATATTTATCGATAGTTTCGCGCGCTAATTTCACCAAAAAGTGTTCGGCCATTATCCTTTGATCTCCAGCGCGGCGACCATGTAGCCGACGCCAAACGGGCCTTCATAGGAAAGGACCTCGGCAGTAATTTGGCTGCCGTCCATTGCACCCAGCAAGATCGCGATCGACCAGAGAGAATCCTGGGCCGCATCCTCTGCAAGCTCGGGATCAAAACTTAATAACCCTTTCACATCATAATTTTTTACCAGTTCGACTAATTTCTGGTCAAAATCTTTTCCGCGGGGAGAAAAACCAGCCGGCGCGTCTTGCGTCAGTCGATGCGACATATCCGCCGAAGCAACGATCACGACTTTTCTGCCAAGCCGACCCACCGTTTGCTTTAATGCCTTTCCAAATTCAAATAATTTAGATAAAGGCATGAAAGCGACCGCGATCGGAAGGATCGGTTTCTTTATTCCGGACGCCTGAATATAGTGGAGCGGCACAAGCGCCCCATGGTCAAGCAGTGTCTCCGGGCAGGCGGAAGCAAGATGGGTGTCTTTAACGATCGCCAAGCCTAACTCGGCATCGCCCTTGAAATTATATTTTTGTTTGTATCCGAACGAAGAAAAATCCCCTTCAAACACACGGCCGGTATAGACGGGAACGGAGGCTTGCCCGACATTTCCGTGGGGAGTGATAACGATGAGCGTATCAAAATCTAGAGCCTTGATCTTCCGGCCGATCTCTTCGAAGGCTTTTTTTGTTTTTTCGGCCTCTTTCAGCCTGATTTTTCCGATCTCGGGGACCAGGATCGGCGGATGCGGCAGAATTGTTCCAAAAACTATGCTCATTTTTTTTATAATATTACAATTCTTGCAAAACTTCAAATACAATCTTATAATGTAAAAAGTATGACACTTAAGATTTCTATCTCCGGCGTTAGAGGGTTTGTTCCCGCCTCCCTCACTCCCGAAGTTTGCTTGAACTTCGCAAAAGCCTTTGGCACATACCTTGGCGGAGGCAAGGTCGTGATCGGAACCGACTCGCGAAAAACTTCCGAATTTATTAAAGGGATAATTTTCTCCGGACTGTTATCAACCGGCTGCAAAGTCGTCGACCTTGGAATTTGCCCAACTCCAACAGTCGGCATTATGACAAAGCATCTAAATGCCGACGGCGGGATAATTATCACCGCTTCGCACAATCCCCTCCCCTGGAACGGCATCAAATTTCTTAGGGGCGATGGGATTTTCTTA
>JBAYJF010000029.1:0-13677 GCA_041665245.1 Candidatus Margulisiibacteriota bacterium
CTGCCGGTAGGCAGGTAAACCCAAACCAAATTTCCTCTCCCCATAATTACTATTCAATGCTACAATTTAGCCGAATTTACTTCTAGGAGGATCAGCATGAAAGTATTAAAATGGTTTTTGATAATTTTTGCCGCAATAGCCGTTGCCCTATTGGCTTACCTCTGGTATTTGGGAGCCTTTAGTCCGGTAAAAGTAGTTGAAAGAGAAATGGGCCCCTACACTATCGCCTATAAGAGCTTTGTCGGAGAATATAAAGAGACTGGCAAAGTTTTTATGGATGTATATGGCATCCTCAAGGAAGCCGGTTTTGCCGTTACAGAAAAATCCGACTCGCTTGGCATCTATTATGATGATCCGGCCAAGGTCGCCAAAGATAAATTAAGAAGCGATTGCGGTTTCGTGATCTCCAAAGAAGATTCGCTTAAAGCCATCGCTCTGCTCAAAAAAGATATCAAAGTGATGACCGTTCCCCAAAGCAAATGCCTGGTCATCGAGTTTCCCATGAAAAACATGCTCTCCTTCATCGTCGGCGTTATGAAAGCTTACCCCGCCTTGAACGAATATGCGGCAAAAAACAACATAAAAACCGGCTTGGTGTATGAATATTACGACATGAAAAACAACAAGATCCTATTTACGATGCAGATCGGCAAATAAGCGGCTTTTTGCATAAAGACCGTCGACATGCTAGAATAATTACAGGATCCACTCCTCTTTTTTGGTAAAAAGCTTTGGTGAATAGCTTCAATAACTTCAAAAGCTTTTTATTGAGAAAGAATGAATTTATTATTATCCAATATAAGATTACTGTTTGTATTTGACCCATTAGCGCTCTTTTTTATCATTGTTATTTTATTGGTCAGTTTTCCCGCTCTAATATATTCGATCGGATACTCAAAAGGAAAATCGACTCCTCTCACGCTCGCCTTTATCGCGTCCATGCTTCTTCTGGTTTCAAGCGCCAATGCGCTCTACTTCCTGATCTTTTGGGAACTGATGTCCCTTCTTTCATATCTACTAGTATTAACTGATAGCGAAAATGAGCAAGCTGTCAGCGCAGCGACCCTATATATCGTGATGACGCATGTCGGAACCGCCTTTCTGCTCGCCGCTTTTTGCTTCATCTACCGCGCTTCCGGCTCTTTTGATCTTTCGGCCATGGCAGCTGCCTGCCAGGCAATGCCTCAGCTGCAGCGCGATCTGCTGTTCATCTGTTTCCTGCTCGGATTCGGTACCAAAGCCGGGATCGTCCCGCTGCATATCTGGCTCCCTTACGCCCACCCCCAGGCTCCCAGCCATATTTCCAGTATCATGTCCGGGGTCATGATCAAGATCGCAATTTACGGCTTTATTCGTTTCGTCTTTTGTATTCTTGGGATCAACTCCCTCTGGTGGGGGGTCCTCCTTCTTACCCTTGCAACGATCACCTGCCTTGTTGGGATCATTTACGCCTTGATGGAAAACAACCTAAAAAAAATGCTGGCCTATTCGAGCGTAGAAAATATAGGCATCATTTTGGTTGCAATAAGCTTGGCCATGATCTTTGTCGATCAGAAATTATTCCCTCTTGCGTCTCTGGCAATGATCGCAGGGCTTTATCACGTGGTCAATCATGCAGTTTTTAAAGGCCTGCTTTTTCTCTGCGCCGGCAGCGTCCAAAAAGGAGCTAAAACATTAAATATCGAAGAACTTGGCGGCTTGATAAAAAAGATGCCCTGGACCGCCCTCTTCTTTTTGATCGGTGCCATGGGAATTTCAGCCCTTCCTCCCTTTAACGGGTTTATCAGCGAATGGCTTATTCTCCAAGCTTTTTTTCGTGGAGCGATCAGCGTTTCGGGAAAAATGACCCTCCTTCTTGCAGTAGGAGCAGGCGCACTTGCCCTGACCAGCGGCCTGGCCGCCGCCTGTTTTGTAAAAGTCTTTGGAATTTCATTTCTAGCCCTTCCCCGCAGCGAAAAAGCTGCAGAGGCAAAAGAGGTCGACTGGACAATGCTTATTAGCACCGGGTTTCTTTCCGTTCTCGTTATTGCGCTTGGTTTGGCAGCCCCGTTTGTCATTAAGATGCTAGCCATTATTCCCGCCAGTCTTTTCGGGACAACTCCACCGATTGCGTCATTATTCAATTTATACCCGCCGCCAAATGCGGTAGCCATGCTTTCACTTCTCTCAATTGCAATGCTGCTCGGAATATTTTTGGTTATGCGAAAAAAGTCCCACCCGGGAGCAACCTGGGATTGCGGCTATTATAAGATCGACAGCCGCAATGAATATACCGCGACCGCCTTTTCCAAGCCCTTTCGCATTACTTTCGGTTTTTTCCTACTCCCTTTCCGCCGGACGGAACTGGTCAAAGCCTCTTCCTATCACGTCAGTTCGTTCAGCCATGAAACGCGCACCACAAAAATATTTAAAAAATATTTATATGATGCCGGGCTCGCGGTAATGATGCGGTTCGCCCGCTCTTTTCGGCGGATGCAGGCCGGCAGTATCCATATATATATTGCCTATATTTTCGTAACACTAATATTCTTGATCCTATTTCTGAGGATCATTTAACATGCTGGATATTATATTGATCATCGCAAGATTTATTTTATTGGTCGCTCTAGCACCTTTCATCGGGGGGCTGATCGGCAAGATAAAAAATGATCTGCGGATGCGGAAAGGACAACCGGTATTGCAACCGTATTATAATTTAAGAAAATTATTCTCGAAAGAAGCCATTATTCCCGTGAACAGTTCTTGGATCTTTACTTGCGCCCCTTTTATTATCCTGGCTTCCGCGCTGGCCTGCATATTGCTTCTCCCTAACGCAAGCCAAATAAGATCACCCGACGGAGCAGCTTCCTTATTGATAATAATATTCGTTCTGGCGCTTGGAAGATTTTTTCAGGCACTGGCGGGACTCGATGCCGGATCTTCTTTCGGCGGCATGGGATCCTCCCGTGAAATGTTCATTTCAAGCTTTGTCGAACCGGTCGCTTGCCTATCCATATTTTCGCTCATACTTAGCGGTGCGAATTTTTCCGTCTCGACAATTTTAACCGGACTGGCGCTATTAACCGTGATCCTAACGGAAACTTCGCGCCTCCCGGTCGATAACCAGGAGACCCATCTTGAGCTCACCATGATCCATGAAGCAATGGTGCTGGATTATTCGGGTCCCCACCTCGCCATAATTGAACTGGCATCATATATAAGGCAGATCTTCTGGATAACTTTATTGGCGCTTATTATTCTGCCGACCTATCCGCTTATTGCGATAGGATCGGCGGTTATCGCAATCTGCGTACTAATTGCATTTATTGAGATCGGGATCGCAAAGTTCCGGCTTTTTAGGGTTCCAAACCTTTTAATGTTTGGCTTTTTATTGGCGCTGCTTTCGATAGCGGCCGCTTTGGTGAGGATCTAATTATGGAAATGCTGACCTTATTTGCGATATTTTTGGTCTCCGCCGAAAGCACTTTGGCGCAGAAGTTCTCCGGGCTCTTAAGAAGTTTTCGACTCCAATCTTTTTTTCTGGCCCTATTAACGCTTTTGGCCGCCTATCGCAGCAATAGCATCGAGCTTTATTTTGTCGGATCATTAATTCTGATAATAAAAGTTCTGTTGATCCCGCACCTCTTCCAAACATTAATAAAAGGAATAAATGTTAGCGACAATCTTGGATTATTTGTCAGCCCGCAGCTCTCTCTTTTTTCTGCCGGCATCCTGGGCATAGTATCGTGGTCCTTTTCAAATCAGATAATGCACGGCACCGATCTTGGGCAGCTAATAATTGGGGTCTCATTTTTTGTAATGCTGGTCGGGATCTTTCTAATGATATCCAGGATCAAAGCTCTCGCCCAGGTTATCGGACTGCTCATGATGGAGAACGGAGTTTTCCTGGCCGCGACCGTTATCCCTGGCGGGGCGCCCTTTTTCATCGAGATCGCAGTTTTCTTTGATATTTTGGTCAGCGCCATGATCCTCGGTCTTTTTATTTATCGGATCAAGGCGATCTTTACCCATATCGATATCAGTAAACTCTCGGGGCTAAAAGGCTAATATGCTATTAACAATTGTTGGCGTTATTAACGCGATCCTGCACTTAGTTATCTGGCTGGCTTCGCTCTTTTTGCTGGGGTCCTTTAACTCCGGGGGGCACAAGATCATGCTGCTCGGTTATTTTTATCTTGATGCCTTAAGCGCCTTTATGATCTTCACCTCCGCGACGATCGCCTTTGCCGCGGCTCTGTATTCTATCTCTTTTATCCGGACCGATTACAACTTAAAAAAAATCAGCCGAAATAAAGGGCTGTTCTATTACTTATTGTTCAACCTATTTGTCGCCTCAATGTTTCTCGTCCCCGTAATTAACAATCTCGGCTTATTGTGGGTAGCGATCGAATTAACGACGCTAATATCATCCTTTCTGGTCGGATTTTATAATACCAAACATTCGGTCGAGGCCGCCTGGAAATATCTGATAATTTGCTCGGTAGGAATTACGCTGGCTCTTTTTGGGACAATAATTTTTGCCTATGCAATGAATCTCGCCTCCGGGATCAATAGTTTTAACTGGACCGAGCTCCTCGCCTATTCTGGAAAGCTTGATCCAAATCTTGTTAAAGCCGCTTTTATTTTTATCCTGATCGGTTATGGGACCAAGGCCGGCCTCGCACCTATGCACACCTGGCTTCCCGACGCGCACAGTCAGGCGATCTCGCCGATCAGCGCCCTTTTATCCGGGGTGCTGCTGAAAATATCCCTATATGCGATCCTCCGCTTCGGAATTATTGTCGTAAAATGCTGCGGCTGGAGTTTCTATCCCAATTTGATGCTTATTTTCGGCCTGTTTTCGCTGGCGGTCGCTGCGATCTTTATTATCGTCCAAAAAGATATCAAGAGGCTCCTGGCCTATAGCAGCATTGAACATCTCGGATTAATTTCGATCGGCATCGGCCTTGGCAGCGATCTCGCGATCTTTGCGGCCTTGCTGCATCTTTTCGGACATGCGATCACCAAGTCATTGATGTTTTTTGGCGCAGGAAAAGTCGCCCAAACCTACAATTCCCATGAGTTAAAAGATATTTCCGGTGTTAGCCGCGTTCTACCGGCAACCGGGATCGCGCTCCTGATCGGCGCCCTGGCTCTGATCGGCTTTCCTCCCGGCTCGATCTTTATCAGCGAATTACTGCTCGTTATCTCGGCCATTTCTAGTAGAAATTATTTTACAGCCGGCGCTCTGTTATTTTTTCTCGCCATAATTGGCGGGGCAATATTGTTTCATTTCGGAAAAGTTATTTTTGGCAAGCCGCCGGAAAAGGAACTTTCACCAAATGAATCGCCCGGCCTTGTTCTGACATACGTATTCTTGATCGTTATGATCATCGGATTGGGAATATTTGTTCCAACCATTTTCCGTCATAGCATCCTATCCGCTGTTGCGGTAATAAAGGGAATTTAAATGGACATAAGACAAACATTAAAAGATCAATACCGAATCGAGCCATTAATGATCAACACCAAAAATAAAGAAGAGAGTTATTTAACGGTAAAACATGCGGATTTCATTCCAACCTGTTTAGCGCTCCACAAGCTCTGCCATTCACCGGTGATGCTGATGTTCGCGGAAGATAAAAGGGAGACCCGTTCCTGTTATCGGCTCAACACCGCCTTTTATGCCTCGGGAAAACAACATTGGTATTATGTCTGCCTCGATTTTCCCGCCGGCGACCAAGACTTTCCTTCCCTGGCAAAGGAGATCTATTCGGCCAGCTTATTCGAACGGGAGATCTGGGAAATGTTCGGGATCCGTCCCGAAGGGAGCCCCGACCTAAGAAAACTGCGTCTACATGAAGAGGTCTGGCCGGAAAATTCATTTCCGCTAAGAAAGGATTTTAAAGCCGGTGAAATAGCAGGATCGACCGGCAAAGATTATTCTTTTATCAAAGGTGAAGGCGAAGGACTTTTTGAAGTTCCGGTCGGCCCGGTACATGCCGGGATCATCGGACCCGGACATTTCCGCTTCAGCGCCGCCGGCGAACCAATAATAAATCTTGAGATCCGGCTCGGCTTTACCCATCGCGGGGTTGAAAAGATGCTGGAAGGGAAAGATCTTACTTCTGGGGTTAAAATAAGCGAGTGCGTAGCCGGTGACTCGGCCTTTGCCCACAGCTGGGCTTTTTGCCAGGCAGCCGAAAAGCTTTTGGATATTTCTCCCTCACCCAAAGCGATCCTGATTCGCGCGCTTTTTCTGGAGCTGGAACGTCTATATAACCATGTTAACGACATCGGGGGGATCGCCATGGATGTCGGATTTACCTTCGCCTCCGCCTTTGCTTCTATCATGAAAGAAAATATCCAGCAGCTGAATGCTTCTCTTTCCGGCAGCCGTTTCCTAAAAGGGATCAACCTTATCGGAGGGGTATCAAAGAATATTGCCGCTTCCCAAAAGGATATGCTACATGCCAAATTAAATTCTTTCTCTTCCGACCTTGATGAACTTGAAAAAATATTATTTGAGAATGCCAGTTTTATGAATCGGGTAGAAAACACCGGCATCCTATGGAAGAAGACCGCGGAAGATATCGGAATTATTGGCCTGGCTGGGCGCGCATCCGGCATAGCATTCGATCTTCGCCAATTCATTGAACCATATCAAGGAGCCGGCTTTACCCCGATCACCCGGGATTCGGGCGACGTTCTGGCACGACTAAATGTTAGGATCCTTGAATCAAAACAATCCCTGCATTTGATCGCGGCTTTTCTCGAAAAAATAAAGACCGGAGATCTATCGGTCACGCCGTTTGTTCCAAAAGAAGGCTTTGCGGCCGGGGCAGTCGAAGGGTGGCGCGGCCCGGTCATTTATTGGCTTAAACTCAATTCAAACGGAAAGATCGAGCGCTGCAAGATCGTTGACGCCTCCTTCCATAATTGGGAAGGATTAGCTTACGCGGTAAAAGGAGAGATCATCCCCGATTTCCCGCTTTGCAATAAAAGTTTTGATCTTTCTTATCCGGGGAACGACTTATGAGCATTTTTACCATAATAAAAAACCGTTTAGCGAAAGGGATCGTCGACATAGATCTTGCCGGTGAAATTAAACAAGCAAATATCCTTGGCAGAGAATTACGATCTGTCATCGACCGAAAATTTAAAGGGTCATTTAATATCCGCCAGGTTGATACCGGCTCCTGCGGGGCCTGTTTATCCGAGATCATTGCAGCCGCTAATCCGATCTATGACCTGCAGCGTTTTGGGGTAAATATCGTCGCTTCCCCAAAACATGCCGATGCCCTTTTGGTAACCGGTCCTGTCAGCCGAAACATGGCGCTAGCGCTAAAAAAGACCTACGCGGCAACGCCCGGCGACAAATTTGTCATTTCCATTGGCGATTGCGCTTTAGATGGAGGGATCTTTAAGGATTCGTATTACACCCTGGGCGGCGTTGATAAAGTTTTAAAAGTTGACCTGCATATCCCCGGCTGCCCGCCAACGCCATTGGTGATTATTAGATATTTACTGGCGTTTTTGAGATCATGATTTGAGCTTCCTTCTCTCCCTCGCTTCCACGATGAGTCGAATAATTGCCATTACCCCTTTGGACAATTCGCACTTTTCCGGGACAGGAAAATTTTGAAGGATGATCCCGCCAATCTTAACTCTCAAACTATGGGCTTGCCGAATGACTTCTTCTCCGCCTTCGGTTTGAATTATTTTATTGCTTGCAGCCGTAGACAGCGCCAGCATTGAAAAAGCGGCATTCGCTATAGTAACCAAGGGACCAGACGGCCTTCCACTCTTCCCACCAAAGAATTCCGCTGCGCCTCCGATCCTAAGCTTATAACGGCTAATATCCGGATCAACATAATTGCAATATTTATTTGCCTTGGCACCTTCGCCGCCTGCAAAGAGGTCGATCGCTTCTTCTAATAAGTCGACCACGGCATCACAGCCCTCATCTTTGCTCGAGTACCTTCCCAGAATTCTTAGAACTTCTCGCCTGAAAGTTTGGCTCTCTTCATCAGTCCCCAAAACATGGAACATCTTTTGAGCCAATAGCGTCTTTTTTGTACTATCTTTTTTCGGTTTTGGTTCCGGTTTTGGATCCGGCTTAGGCTTTGGTTTAGGCTCTGGCTTTGGTTTAGGCTCTGGCTTTGGGCTTCTCTCCCCTGCATGATCTAGCCAAGCCTTTCCTTTGATGATCGCATCCGCTGCTTGTCTGGCAGCTGCATCAAAGCTTGGCTTTGCATGGGTCATCAACGCTCTTGAATTGGCGGATATAACCAAGGATACTGTGCGCGGAGTAAATTCTGCCCCGCGGGAAACAGTTGAAATTCGATATATTCTACGTTGGATGGAACACACCTCATGCAAATTTGGGCCTTTCCCTTCATCAATAAGATAAGTTTCCACCCCTTCAACAATTTTAAGCCCGCTTAAATCCACCCCCACCGTCCTTCCCCTTCCGGAAGCAAGAATGTTCCATTTACAATCCCTGACTACGCGAAAATAAATTACCCGGCCAGATTCCATTTTTCCAATCCGGGAAGCATAAACTTCGATCGGCTTTCCCTGTTCAAGGTAAGCCCAAACTCCTTGCTGGGGGTCAATCCCTAATTCGACAATATCTTCCGGAGAAAGATAATATGCTTGGGTTACGCTTGTATCAGCAGGGAAATAGTAATGCGGGACCGCTTCATTTTTATGGTAACCCGGGTTGCAAGGAAAAGGCCCAACATAACCGGTTATTCCCAAAATAAAAGGGGCGCTCTGGTTCATTCCGATAATTACGGACGTCAATCCCCCTTCCCTGTTGTATACATTATACAAACTTTCAATTTTCTTGTAGTCCGTTCCATTTTGAATATGGCTGTATGCACCTTCGACCAACACCGCACAAACTACCTCCCCTACTGTTTCTGCTCCCCGATAAAAATCTAACCCTGCCAACCTTATCGGGCATTTATTATCTTTCCCCGCTGAAAAATCCAGTAGATAGCATCTCTCTTCTGTATCTATTTTTCTTGGGTAATAATATAAAAGCTGGCTGGATCGATCGAAATAGAGCGCAAGAAGCGGCAAATCGCTAACCGGGTGGTAAATCACTATTGCGGGATCATTCCCCTCATTCTCAAACACTCCAATCGCAACCAATTTACCCCGACAATTTTCACGGAGGCTGTAATTTGCAACGGCAAAGTCACTAATATCTTCCTCCATTCCAGGGATCATTCTTTTGGGAATTTTTAGATACCCATTTTGCGCCACTTGAACAGTTGTTTTTCTACTACCTTTGTCCAAAAAGAAGTATTCCGCCGCTAATTTCCTGGCGGCAGGCGCACGCAGCATTGAAACCCTTTTTAATCCTGGTGGTATCATTATCATTAACTCCAATTATATTAACGCGATTTCAAACAATGCTTCCTGGACTGCAAGCACATGCAAAAGTACCCGGGCCCCGACATTAAACACTTCTTCTTTCATAGGGGTTTCAATGGTATAGCTCCATTTTGCACCACGGAGCATCCAATATTCCGAAAATCCTAATATTTTCTGATCTTTGCGGGTAAATCTTTCGGCCGGTTTTCCATTTATGATCAGTTCGGCCACATCCAAACCAAACAATTGAACCGCTTTATCTATTGTCCCCCTTTTTACCTTCATAATATATGCCGCGCTTGTATTATTATCGGTCAAAGTAAGGTTTGCTATTTGCAGAGGAGCATAAATGTAGCGATTTTTTCTTCGTTCATCTGAATTGACCGAGCCTGTTTCATGCAGATCAAAAACAATTTCAGGAACACCTATACTTTCTAAATATTTTTGAATTGCTTCTGCCCCAGGCTGTATTTTTCCTTCAAAAGTATGATAAATATTTGAATTTACTACATATCCTTCATCATCAACTATTTTTCCCCAGGACATCGGGGTTCCGGGGACCAAGAACCCTTGCTCATCTAGCCTTGCTGCATCTGGAGTAGCAAGCGGGATGAAAACCAGAGTCCTATTCCCGAGAAGAGAACCAACACCGCTTCCGCCAATTTTTAATTCGTGCAATACCAACTTCAACAAGTGCATGTTTGCTTGCGGACCGGCATATTCGTCGCCATGGTGGCCGGCGATAAAATAGGCTGGAGGATGTTTTTCTTCTTGAGGAACGATTTTTATGGCCCAGATCGGATTATTTGCTTTTGAAGAGCCTATTCTATCCAGGATCACAGAATGGGTTTCCAGTCGACCACAGGCAATAATTTCCTTAGCTATTTCCTCGATCCTTCTTGCTGTCAAAAAACCGTTAAAGCTGGAAGGGTTAGTATTATTTAAAAAGGGGAACAACCGACCACTAAGAAGTTTCAGGTGGGGTGCCGTCGCTCTATGAGCCGTAGCAGGCCTTGTTGGCAAAACTGATCCTATTTGACCAATATTTAATAGCAAATTAACCATATTGTTATCTTGCTATATTATCGTGAAATTAATTAAGATATTTCAATAAATAACCGGAATTATTCTTGTATTAAAGTAAGCAGCAACCCCTGCCCCTTACTTCGTGTTTTTTTCTTCGCAATCTTTAACAAATGATCTGATCTCTTCAAGATTGTCCAGGATCATCTTGGCTTTGGCGAGTCCAAAAGAAAAAGGAAATTTTTCGTCCTCGCTTCTTTTTAGAACCAACATCGAGTGTCCTTTGAATTCCGATCTTTCTGCTGACATGTTATTCTCCTTTCCTATTTGATCTTTTGATATTATACACTATTTGAAAAATGCCCGTTTTCTTTCAGCCATTTTTTACGTCCTTTATAGTCGGGAATATGCACTTTCACTTGTTCCCAAAATCGTTTGGAGTGGTTTCGCTCTACAAGGTGTGCCAATTCGTGGACCACGACGTAATCAATGATCTCGATCGAAAAAAACACCAGCCGCCAATTTATGGCAATTGTCCCTTTTGAATTGCAGGAACCCCAGCGGCTTCCCGCATTAGAGAGCCTTACTTTCTTGGGCTGCCATCCGGTAATACCGGACCAGGCACTGATCCTTTTTGGAATGATCTCTCCAGCTTTTTTCTTGTATTCAGGAATTAATTGGGGATCGATAATAATTTGAGTAATATTTGACGCCCTTTTGCGGAAAAACGCCTGTTTGGCTTTTATCCAATCACTTTTCTGGAGGATAAACTTACGGATGATCTCTTCCGGAGCAGAATGCGGAGCACGAACGATAAGATTAGCTTCCCCATCGATCACCAGCGCGATCGTTCTTCGCTTAGAGCGGACTATTTTATGGGTAATGATTTGGGATTTTTTCGATTCATTTGTCATTTGACATTGGTCATTTGTCATTCATGCTGAAAGCATGTTGTGGATTGACTTCGCAGCCAGTTTTCCGTCGCCCATAGCGGAAATGACTGTCGCAGCTCCGCGAACAATGTCGCCGCCGGCAAAAACACCAGGGATAGAAGTCTGCCCATCCGAAGTAATGATCACCCCTCCCCATCTTTCGGTCTTTAGGTTGGGGGTACGGAGCGGGATCAGGGGATTAGGAGAATTTCCGATCGCAACGATCACTGTTTCGAGTGGAACAATGAAATTCGAACCGACTTTTTCAACCGGCCGTCTTCTTCCGGAAGAATCCGGTTCGCCTAATTCCATTTCGATGCATTCAGCCTCTTTAACCCACCCTTTTTCATCGGCGATATATTTAACCGGAAGGGTTAGGATCTTAAAGATAACCCCCTCTTCAATCGCCCGCTCGATCTCCTCGATCCTGGCCGGCATTTCATCATGCGTCCGCCGATAAATGATGTAAACTTTTTCCGCACCAAGGCGCAGAGAGACCCTTGCCGCATCCATGGCGACATTTCCACCGCCAACCACTGCAACATTTTTTCCGATCTTTACCGGGGTCAGCGATTCCGGGAATTTCCACGCCTTCATCATATTGACCCTGAATAAATATTCGTTGGCTGAATAGACCCCGTCTAAGTTTTCACCGGGTATACCCATGAATTTTGGAAGACCGGCACCGGATCCAACAAATACAGCTTTAAAATCTTTTAAAAGTTCTTCGATCGTAAAGACATTCCCGATCAGCATATCGGTCTTGATCTCTACTCCGAGCGTTTTTACGTATTCTACTTCAAGATTAACAATTTCTTTCGGCAGTCTGAATTGCGGTATTCCGTAGGTCAAAACACCGCCGGTAACGTGGAGCGATTCAAAGATCGTTACTTGATATCCCAGTCGAGCCAAATCCCCCGCACACGTCAACCCCGCCGGCCCAGACCCTATCACAGCAATTTTAGTATTTTGGTAATTCGAATTTTGAATTTGTTTAGTATTTAGAGTTTCGTATTTCGTATTTACTCGCTCATGGTCTGCAACAAACCTCTCCAGCCCTCCAATTGCCACCGGTTCCCCTTTTACACCCAAAATGCATTTCTTCTCGCACTGTTCTTCTTGAGGACAAACACGTCCGCAAACAGCGGGAAGAGCATTGGTATTTTTGATCTCTTTAACGGCGGCAGAAAAATCTCCTAGAGCAACTTGCTTTAAAAATCCCGGGATATTCACTTCAACCGGGCACCCTTTTACGCATTGAGGATTTTTGCATTGGATACAGCGTTTAGCCTCCTGGATCGCCTGCTCATCGGTAAAGCCAAGAGGGACTTCGTTAAAATCGCGGACCCGCTCATTCGCAGGACGATTTTGCATTTTTGGGCGGGATTTTTTCTCTGCCATATAATAATTATAACATAAAAAAATATCTCCAAATATTACTTTAAAAACCTCACCTCTTTTGCTAGACTACTACACATGCCACTCCTGATCTTTGCCTTAATGGCGATCATGTTCGTCTCCGGATGCGGACAATCTACGCCAACCACGACCACAACCACGCTCAATCCCCGGCCGATCGTAAATTGGAGCGGAAAAACTGTTACGTCTTCGGAAACATTTTCGGCTAAAAGGATCTACTGCACAGGAAATGTATCGATCGAAAACGGCGGAAGCCTTACCCTGGACAACACATCGCTATATATGAGCTGCGAAGCGGACGCGCAATACGGAATATTCGTAAATTCCGGCGGAACTTTTCTCGTAACCAATGAAAGCAACATCACCGCCGTAAACACAACGACTGGACATTATGCATTCTGGTACAAGGAAGGAAGTTCGGGCGGGATCTACTCTTCGACCATTGAAGCCACCTGGACACCGACGACCGAAAACCTGGCGCTATCAAGTGAAGCCGGAATGTTCGTACAATGCAATACTTTTGAGGTCGTCAATTCGACCATAAAAAACTCAAAGGGGAACGGGATCGAAACCTATAGACTGCTATCCGCCAATCGTTTTTTGGCTAGCAACTCAAGCTTCACAAACAATAGCGCCAATGGTTTGCTGCTAAGAAATGGCGGCAATATAACTATTTCGGGATGCACCTTAAACAATAATACCAAGGCCGGTCTGGCCCTTATCAGCAATGCACTCACGATCACTGTTGAAAGCAATACTATAAACAACAACACGAATTACGGGGTTCAGATCGATAATTCCAGCCCGACTTTTTATAACAACACTATTACCGGCAACCAATGGGGTTTTTATATCCAGCAAAATTACGGCATCCCCCAGCCCATCCTCGGGAAACTTTCCTTATCAAACAGCGGTTACAACAACATCTCCGGCAATA
>JBAYJF010000030.1:0-13483 GCA_041665245.1 Candidatus Margulisiibacteriota bacterium
CGTTCAATTCCTTGGAAGGGCAAACCGATAGCACCCCATGGATAACGGCTTCCGGAACAAGGTGCCGCGAAGGGGTAATTGCTTCAAATTTCCTTCCAATGGGGACAAAAGTATTGATCGAAGGGTTTGGCAACCGGGTATTCACAGTTGAAGACCGGATGAACAAACGCTATACCAAACGGATAGATATCTGGTTCAGGCACTACCATGATGCCAGGAACTTTGGTATCCGCAAGGTCAAATTCTACGTTCTTGCTTCGAGTTAATTAGCTTTTCTTTGTTTTCTTAATAAGAACGTAACCACCCAAAACCAGCATCAATATGCCTACGATCCGTATTCCCCAAAGAGAACTGGAATATTCGGAAGATAGCGCTGCAAGGGCTTCATCCCGCGTCCCTTTAACAAGCTTATAGATCTTTTCTTTACCCAGATACATGTGAGGGACGATCTTGTCACCTTCGGCCTGGCCAAAGATCGTATAATCCGCGGTAGTTCCATCAATAACCCTGAATTTTATCCTGGTATCCCCTATTTGCGGGTTAAAGTTCGATCCATTTCCGATATAGAGGAAATCCCCGTCTAAGCGTTGGAAACCACCGATCAATACGTTATTTGGAGTTAATTTTAGATCTGTCGCTGGTGGAAGAGCAAGGTCGCTCAAGTTAATAAAATATGCGCCGATCTTTCCGGAAGCTGCGATCGAGATCTGCGGCCGGATCTGCATGAATGGGTTATCATGGCCGACCCGAAATTGAAAGTTCATTGAATTCTGAGGTTCGGTCGCCCATTTCTTTGCGTAATCATAGGTTGTTTCAGCGGAGCCGCTCTTTTTTGTCTCCTGCCAGACATACATTTCGGGAACTCTTTCGATCTTAAGGAATTTACCCGGAAGAAGGTACATCGGATCTTGTGCGTAGGAGGCGGCATTAATGTTGCCGGTCAAGGATACAAAATTTCCGCCTTCAGATTTGCCAATACTGCTCGCATCGATCTGGACGCTTGTTCTTGCGATATCGGCAGTATTTGTCCGATTTTCATTTGACCAAAGAAGAAAGATCGAGAATAGAACTAGAAATATTCCGAGGATCAAACCGCCTTTGGACTCGATCAATTTTTCGAAACCGCTTTGGGACTTTGCCATTACATATTTATCTGCCATGAAGATTACCTCCGATTATTTGATGGTGCGATTGTAGCACAAATATCGTATAATAAGAAAGTGGTTTTTTGGGCCCCATTGTCTAACGGTTAGGACGCGACCCTCTCAAGGTCGAGATAGGGGTTCGATTCCCCTTGGGGCTACCAAACTTTTTGTACAAGTCAGATTGATTTCTGGATAAATAAGCGTACAATTTACGTGTTACTTTAATCCGATTCCCACAGGAGGAGTAAAAAATGACACGAAAACATTTTTGGATCTTTTTGGCTTTGGTAGTATCGGTCGGTACTATATTCAACGGCTGCAGCCGATCAAACAACGATACCACAACTACCACTACCCTTCATGGCTCAACCGCTTACATTGGAACACAAACTCCCGGCGATGTTTGGAGCTGGTCCTTGGGTGCAGGAACTTTCTCCGCCACGAATGAAACCACCAACGTAACTCTTCAGGGAACATTTACAACTTTAGCCAGCGGTTTTCTAAAAGGAGTTGTAAGCATCACAAACGATCCCGACAGACCTCACTGGACCAACGATAATTTCTACATGCTGGAATATCCCGATACCATGCTGCTCGTAAAACCAGCCGGAACTGGCGACCTGCTTATCACTTGTGCCGCGCGCATGTCCTCGACCCCGGAAGTTGGCCGTTATAATTTTGTTAAATTCCCTTATCCCGGCTGGACCACCAACAATAAAGCTTATGGGACAGTTGAAGTGACCAATAACGGCGACCTGTTCAATTTCTTTATAACAGCTTATAAAATGGACGGAACTTTAAAAAGCACGGAAGAAGAGACCGGCTACGGAATTTCAGACGGCCGATTCATCAGAGCCGGCAGCAGTCTCGAGGTATTCATGACCCCTTCCGGGATCTTTCATGGGGATAGCGCCGGTTCAGCCGGTTTTGCCGGAGTAAAAAATGAAACCGTAACCGTGTCAGACCTGATCTCGAAAAATTATAGGGGTGTCCTATTCGATTATAATTCCAGCAGCGGGCTGGGAAGCACTCCACTGATCGGCGCCGGTCCGCATCCGACCCTTGCTAACTCAATAAAGGGTTGGGAATATTCTGACGTTGATAATAATGTTACCAGCGCTACCGAAGTAACTTTAACCTTCGGCGCACAGGACAGTACGGGGGTCTTTTCGGGAACGCGCACCGGCGGCCATAACACCAAGGACTTTAAACTGGTCGCGGCTAAGATAGACGGTAAATATATCATTATCGGCATCGACGCAGCCGACGATCATTCGCCGGAAAATTTCATCCTGGTCCAGCAGTGATAAGTGGTGGTTAATCCCCTTTGATCACCACATAAAATGGAAGCAAAACCCCATGCGTGTTCCACGTAATTCGCTGCAAGATCTTCGCACCGGGGAACAGGTTAATAAAATCGCTGTCAAAAAGAACTCTGGTCGCACCCGTAACAATAATTCCGCTCCCTTTTTCGAGCTTTTCATAGATGTTAGCAAATATTGTCTGTGCTTTCACATGCGTAACCACCAGGAAATTACATCCCCTCAGAACAACTAATTTCACATCTTTTTTTCTATCGCCCAATCTGTCCAAGCTCTCCGCCGCGTCGCTTAGTTGTTTCTCAACTCCTTCCAGGTTGAACGCGGATAATATTTTTTCGTTGGTATCTCCTACAACTATCTTACATGGATAGCGCTCCCCTACCTCGCGTAAATAACCTCCCGTTCCAAGCATCGGATCTAAAACTATTGCGCCGGGCTCCCGAAGGCTTTTAGAAAAATAGATATCAATTGCCCCCATGATCGAGGGAGTTAATTGATCATCAGAATCATGTTTGCATTCTAATAAACGCTCCCATTCCATGCCAAACAATAATAAGTTTTCCCCAAGCGGGCCAACCATCCTTTCGATCGCACCACTTGGATCTGGGAAAGGATACCCAGATGCAAATGTTTCTTGTCTCGACCCCCTCAGATCTATCAAATCCGATGAAACCGTTTCAAGCGGCTCCAGAAATTCAATGTCATTTGCCATGGATATATCATTCAATTTCCTTCCCATCTCATCATATTGATCCAAGCTAAGCACTCTCCATTGGGCAGAAATACTCCTAACAATGTGACCAGCCGGAAAGGAGTCCCTTCTTCCCCGCTTTAAAAATGCCAACCCATAGTCATTAACTCTCTCCAGTAAACCATAAAATTCTTCCTGGGTTTCATTTCCTTCACAGAGCAGCAAATAGTGTTCACATCCAACGCGTAGATCGATAAAGCGGTGCGTCGGCATTAATTCCGTGTGGATCTGGCCCGGGAAAACCTGGCAAACCGACTGTGTACTTCTGTCAGGTCTGATCATTACTTTGCCCCCGGTCCTTCCCCTTACAATAACGACATGCGGATTAAAGTTTGCCGGATTTATCATAGAAGTATATCGAATAAAAAGTGGTCAAATTTCAGGTTATGCGGCGGTTTCAATCACTTCAAAGACCAACTTCGGCGGTTCTATCCTTTCCGCACCGATCGAGAAGGCATTCGCAATTCTGACAGTAATTTGATCAATTTGGGCCATGTCGTTGGCATATACAACTGCTAAAACATCTCCTTCCTTAACCGCTTCGCCAATTAATTTAATATTGGCAACCCCAACCCCATGATCGATCGGCTCGCCTGGAAGCTTTCTACCCGCACCTAAACTATTGACCGCATTCCCGATCTCATCCGCGCGGATCGCCTGGACAAAACCGGAGCTCTTCGCTCTTATTTCTATTCGATGAGTCCCTTGTGGAAATATTGGGGAATCAGTTAGATCATTCGCCGCTCCGATCGCATTTGGGTCGCCGCCTTGCGCAATTACCATCTGCTTAAATTTTTCGATCGCCTCGCCATTATAAAGGTGTTCCACCAGATCCAATTGTGCCTGAATTATATCTTTTGGCGAGTAAATGCCGGCCATTACCAATAATTTAGCGGCAATTTGTATCGATAACCTGACCAGCCTTTCGTTCCCTTCTATTTGGCCTTTCAATACACGGATCGCCAATTTCATTTCAAGCGCCGGGCCGACAAACGGCGCCAGCGGTTCATTCATATCAACCAAAAAGGAGACCATTTTTCTGCCGGCATTAACCCCCGCCGCGATCATTAATCTTGCCAACTCTCTTGCTTCGTCCGGGTCTTTAGAGAATGCTCCGTTTCCGTAAGTTCCCATTAGTGCTAAATATTCTGCGCCTTCGGCCAGTTTTTTGCTCATAATACTGGCAGCGATCAAAGGAGTGCAGGCAACTGTCCCGGTTACATCGCGAAACGCATATAATATTCTATCCGCCGGAGCCATTGTTTCCATCTGGCTAAAAATTGCGAGGCCTGAATCGCTTAGCATACATCTAACTTCTTCTTCGCTTAATTTTACATTAAAGCCAGGGATCGATTCGAGTTTATCCAGCGTTCCGCCGGTATGCGCCAGCGCGCGGCCCGACATCATCGGAACCTTTATTCCGAAACACGCTAATAACGGAGCAATAATAAAACTGGTAATATCGCAAGATCCGCCCGCTGCGTGCTTATCGGCTCTTGGTCCTTCGATTCCAGAAAAATCGATCGATCCGCCGGTTTTCCACATCGCTTCGGTTAAATATGCCGTCTCAAGATCCGACAATCCTTTTAGCCGAACGGCCATAAGCCAGCCGCCGACTTGAAAATCCGATGCCGTTCTATCAACAACCGCTCGAATGAAAGTAAATATTTCATCGCGGGTAAGAGGTTCTTCTTTTTGAATAGTTTTTAGTACGATACTGCCGATGTCATCATTTCCATCATTTTTCAACGTTGCTCCATTAAAATATTCTTTGATAACGCGATGCGCCGGCGCACTTGATCCCTTGATCTCTCTCAAGCATACGTCTACTGTTTCGGGTACCCCCATGATCGATGCGGCAACGATCCACGCCCCAATTTGGGCTTCGGAAATATTTTCACCGGTTAATACTCCATCGACAAGAAAACGGGCTTCTTCCGCTGAAAGTGCGATACCATCTCTGGTCTTAACAATAATATCTTCAGGACGAAAAGAAGGTTGGCTTAAGATCGGTTTTGATCCTGGAGGTGTAATGCTTGATGCGCGCAAATTAACCAAGCGATGAGTGCTACTCGCACCCAATTTTATTCTTTTTAAAGTCCTTGCTAAAAATTCCTTTGATCTTGCTGCTTTCGCCCACTGCACATCCCGCCTAACAACCGTCATAACCATTTAGTATTCCTCCAACAAATTTTAATTATTAAGCCCCATACGCATATTTGATCGCGTCTTCAAGCAGGGCGATCTGGTCTCCGGAATGGGCCAGGCCGACAGAAAACCTTATCATGGCTTTATCTACTCCCCAGCGAATTTTGTCATCATTAGAAACAGTTGCGTGCGTTCCTAAAAACGGCATTTCAATTAATGACGAAACGCCGCCCAGGCTTACGGCATGCTTAATAACACCCTCTCCATGTCTGGCAATATAATCGATCATCCTTCTTGCGTTGCCGACCCGATTCCTGGAATCTCTTCCGGCTGGAACAAAGGCGATCATAAAACCAGGAGCAAATTGGCCATCCCAGTCTGTTAGAAGCCTGCGTGCGTTTTCACTGTAAGGAGAATTATCTACCCCAGGATAAGACACCGAGGCAATATATGGCGATCGGTCCAAATATTCCGCAACTGCCTTTGCGTTCGCCTGCATCCCCATAAATCGGGTATATAAAGAAGGCAAGCCTCTTGTTAAGACTGCATGGGCCTGCTCCGGCGCAATAACTCCACCTGTATCCTTACGGTGCAAAAAAAGTTCCATCCATTTATCCTTTGGAACAATTGCCACCCCTCCCATTTCCTGTGAAAACCCACCTAAAGCCTTGGTCATGGAATGAACGACCATATCTGCCCCATGCAAAAGAGGATTACACCCCGCCGGACTCGGGAAAGTATTATCGGTTACCAACATAATATTTGGATCTTCACCTTTGGCTAAACGAGATATCGTTTCAAGATCGTATACCCTTAAATTGGGATTCGTGACCGTTTCAAAATAAATAATTCTGGTCTTTGGGCTTAATGCGCTCAAGATCATTTGCGGATCGGTCAAATCAACGGCCTTTACCGTATAACCCCGTCGAGGAGCGAGCCCTGCAAAATAATTATCGGTACAGCCGTACAAAGGCTTACTGACAATGACTTCATCTCCAGGGACCAGTTGAAATTCCAAGACCGCGTTAATTGCCCGCATTCCATCGCTAAAAGCCAATGCCCAATGGGTATTTGATGTCACGCCTTCGGCAATGACCGAAGCCCAATTCAAAAACAATTCAACCGGCGATCCGAGCCGCCGATAAATGTTAGTTATCCCCATAATTTCGTCCATTGTCCGCGGATTAAATTCTAAAAGTGAACGAAAAGCTGCTTCCATTGCCTTGGTTGAGGCCGCCTTGACCGTTGTTGCGACCGGCACGGGATGAATAGCATCCACAAAACGGCTTCCCCTGGGAATCGGAGGAGAAGAAAGCATGATCATCGCAGTAGCGCGATGCATTTGATATATAGTTGGCCTAAGAGGCATTGTTGCAGTCGTTCTTCCCATTTTATTCTCCCTTTAAAAATAACATTCTTATAAAAAGTTATCTTAACAAAGGAATATTAATTTCACGGCATTTTTACAAAATGTTAAACGGGGGAAAGATAAGCGAAGCTGTAATTTAAAAAATGATCGGATGCGAGATAGAAAGGGTCAGCCCTTCAGAAAATCGGATCGTTCCAACTCTGATCGATTGATAACCGATACTTATCCCAGTCCTTCCAAGTTCAGAACCAAGATCCAACAAAACTCCGCCGAAAAGCTGATAACCCAAACCGCTAAAGATCGTATCCGTTCCAATAATGTTCAGATTGAATCCGCCGCCAATATATGGATCAAGCCCGAAAAGGGAATTTTCTTTAAGATACATGACGGCTTCGGCAACAATGGGGAACGAATAAAACGCCTGGCTTCCGGAATCATTCCCATACGCAAGACCGCCTCCAATTTTATATTCAACTGCATCGTCGGCCAAGCCAAGTTTTGCGCCAATAAACAAAGGATCATTTAGGGTCAATTTTGCTATAGCGCAAAATACGGTCGTTCTCGCGCCAAAGATAACTGAACCAGCCAGATCGGTATTGATCCCCCGTCCAAAGATCCCCTTTGAAAATCCCGGTTTTCGAAGATTGACCTGCGTTGGGATAAGCGGTTCAAGAGCTGACTCGCTCGTAGCCGCGATCGAAGGATAAAGCGGAGCAACTTGCGGCGCGATCGCCTTCTTAGGCGTGGCTGCTTCTGAGTTTCCGCAAAACAGTACTATCCCAAACATGACCAAACTAAACAACACTAATATCTTTCTCATGGCTAAAAGGATATATCAAATGTTATTTGTCTGTCAAGAAAAGAAAGGGTACAATATTTATATGCGGAAACTATTTCTATCTTTGCTCGGAATAATTTTTTGCCTTCAGATCAGCGCTTCCGGTTTTAAGAGCCTGGATGCCATAAACTCCGTGAATTGGGCAAAATACATGGATGCGTTATCAGGCTACGCCTACGAAAGCCGCGGCGGACTGCACTTTTCTCCGTCCGATATGTATCTTTTATATGCCGTCATCCCAAAAGGGACGCCAGTTACAATTAATGGCTATAATTTGCGAAAAAAACTCCCCTTCTTTCCCGATAAAATTGCATATTTATCCGATAGGATCCGTAATTCAGAAGAGATGGGAAAGTTAAAAAATACATTTGCGATCAACAAAACCGAGCTCATCGCCTATCCTTCCCTGAATTTACTTATCATTATGGTAAATGGCGATCCCTTTGCCAAGATCTTTGTACAAGCCGGTCCGCCGGAAACTTATTTAGCCGCCATCGACGTCCAAAAAAACAAACCGATCGTTTGGGATATTGCTCTTTCAACCCCCACCGACATAGGAAAATATAAAATCTTTGATGTCTCCGACCATTATTCAAACAGCTCTTATTATGCCGGAAGATATTTTGGGAAATATGCCCTGCTATGGGGAAAAGACAGCAAGATCCGCAATTCGCAGATGGGATATTCGACGGAAGAGCTGGTCCTTGATCAAATAAGTTTGGCCAAAACACTTGTATATCTTCTTACAGTTCCGGGTGGAGATGATTTTGATTCCTGCAGCGCAAAAAACGATGCTCTCTCATTTTATAAAGAGCTCAATGATTTTATTGCTTCAAAGGGTGCAATTGTTCCCTCGGGCATTGATCCGGCGCTATTCAGCTACTATAAGCTCTACAACGGCTGGGAATTAAATAATACTGACCGCGCGCTAATGGATGAAAGGGTCATCAAAGCATTTTTAGAATATCAGGAGAATCGCCTGCCGCGCCAGCAGCAAAAACGCTGGGAAGCTTTGGGACTATATTATTATGTTCAAACGAATAGCTGGCTCATTGATAAACAGGCGGAATGGTATAGAAAAATAAAAAATGATTGGGAATTTTTTGGCCCTTTAAGAATGCAGCTTAGAGAAGATTTTGATCAGATGGGAATATTATCGCTTGAGAATCGACAGAACACGCTTGAAAAATGGATCAATGAGAGGCAGGCGCTTGAAATAGTTGTTCCCCCCTCGCAGGCAAAATACGTCCAGCCGCTTACTTTTTCCGGATTCTTTAAACCTAAAGAAGAAATTTCGATCTTTAATCAGCGGGAAAGCGCCATCATGCTGGCGGAACTAAAAAGAGTGGTCTCAGGCGAAACAAACGGACTTGATCTTTCTATCGTTAATGAATTAAATAAATACAATTTTGGCGTCCTGTTAAATGATATTCTGGGCGACCTATATCGAAGCCATGGCTGTCTCCATGTCTCTCCACGAAATATGATCCTTCTCTACAACGTCCTGCCGCTCGGCAGCCGGATGACCGTTCTCGGATATTCAAGCCAGATAAGCAGTGAAGCTCTAACCCAGATCCCTTATTTAGCGGATCTTATTAATTTTAAAGAAGATCTGGATAAGCTAAAAGTACAATTATCCGCAAAAAGCGATGTTGAGATTTATGTCTACCCTACGACCGGAGATTGGGTCCTTTATCTGAAAGGTAAACCGTTTGCCCGACTTCAGGTTAAAGGCGGCCCGCAAGAAAAGTTTTATCTTGTTCAAGACCGGGACAAAAACGGGAAACCGATCTTTGAGAGCAATTTAGCATTTCCTACAACGCCCGGGACTTTTTACATCTATAAAAAGACCGATCACTATATTTCAAATCTATACTATCCGATCACGATCATCCCGATGGGAGCCGAGATCGTTAGATCAAAGGATAAATGGGTATTTAAGCAGCAAAACGGGAGCTGGAAAGAAGTTTCTGACGTGATCAAAGATGATCTGGCCCTCCCTCCCGAAAAAAGAAAATATAATTACTACGCTACCACTGTCAATAGCAGTGGAGAAACGACATCGCTAAGGTGGGGAAGCCATCCTTTTGGCGAGTTTGCGATCCAAACTACCACGAACTATAAAACACCCTGGCCGGAGCTGATCCATTCCTCAGGTGATCTGATGATGGAAGAGCGGCAATTAATTAAAGATATGCTAAAAGTAATGACGGCGCCGCAGGATCAGCTGGACGAATGTATTTTATCAAATGAGAACTTTACTCTGTACAAAGCTTGTAATGATTTTGTAAACAATCCGAACCTGGCAGACCTTGTCTCATTATCAGAGAGCGCGGCCTTCAGGCTATACAACAACCTCCCTTTAACAAAAGAGGAATACGATTCGCTTCCAAAAGACATAATCATTGCATATATGCTCCAGCGCGGAGTCCCGCTTAATGACGAAGAAATACAGATCCTGGTCTCTGAAGGGATCGCTTCAACAAGCAAGGGAAAATTGATCGTAAACAAAGAAAAGATCCTGGGATTGCTCTTTGATAATTACCAATACGTTGTTGCCATAAATAAATATGCTCACCACTATGAAGTATTAAAAACACATTGGAAGGAACTCTCGGCCATGCGCTACGCTCTGCTTAAAGACTTTAATAATTTTGTATTGAACGACCCGGCGGTTTTTCATGCATTTATGCGGGAATTAATGCTTAAGCGGACCCGGCTGGAAAAGCTGACGCAAGAGAATTCATTGCAAATATTAAATGATATTGTCCAGGAAAAGAGCTTAGAAAAATAATTTCCTTCGCAGGCCAAGCAGTAATTCGCGGTCCTCTTGATCAATTCGCAGGATAATAATGGCCGCTGCATAAGCCAAAAGATAACTTATTCCCACATAAAGGATCTGACATGATGGGATCATACGAACGAGCAATCCGGCTATGGCCGCCGCCAAAAGCGGTTTAAACAAATACCAACTATAAGGAGTAAATCCGACGATCCTATATGATTGGTATAATCTTAACAAGTTGATCGCGACGATGCCGGCTGCGACGGCAACGGCTCCTCCAACGATACCGTAATGCGGGATCAACAAAAACGCTAAAACAACAACGATAGCCAAATATATGATTTGATTGATCAAACTAAGCAAGCTCTTCCCTGTCATATTAATTATCACTTGCGTAGCGCTGGTCCCGTATTCAAACAAATAGCCGATCGCAACGATCGTGAGCGCCATTGCGCCTGCAGTAAACTTTTCCCCAAATAATGCAAGGACCGGACCCGAATAAAAAATAAATAAATACGATAGCGGCAAGGTTAAAACAAATATCCAGCGGGTAACCGACCTATAAACACCTTTGAGCGCCTCCATGTTTTTTTCGGCATAAAGTTTAGACACCATCGGACGCAAAACAAAGTTCATGCCGGTTAAGATCACCTGGGAAAGCGCCGCGATCTTAAGAACTACACCGAAGATCCCGATCTGGGTGGAGAGCAAGAATAGTCCGGTGATGATTATGATCATCCGCTCTCCCCGGGCCAAATTAAGTGGTAAAAATGGAATAGAATATAAAAGAACCGATTTTTTCTCCTTCCAGGATAGCTTTTGGCGGAAAACCCCGCGTCCCCACAGCTTAATAATAATTAATACGCCAACAATAAATAAAACTAGTCCGACGATCATCTCTGTCCCGACCAATGCGAAAGCTTTCTGCCCCATAAAAATAAATGCGATTAGCACGAATACTCTTATTATCGGGCGAGAAATATCGCCGTAAAGGATCCCGGTTGTTATTTGAAATCGCCCGACGCAATACTTATAGACGACTGGCCAGAAAGCCGAAAGCGGCATTGCGATCGCGAACAACCTGATCAGCCAGCTCAATTCTGCTTTATTAAAATAGGCTGCGACCTGAGGCGCAAAAATAAAGAGGAGCGTTCCTACGATCAAAGCATTCGTCAGTGTAAAACCGAGGACAAAGCGCAAAAGCGGCAGAGAGCTGTCTTTTCCCTTTTCGGCTTCGTATTTTGGACTGAAATAGATCAACCCTTGCCCGGTCCCAAGGTCGGCGAATTCTCCCAATAAGCTGGCGATCGCGATCGCCCAATAATACGAACCCAAAAGCGAAGCACCGAGAAAGTGCGAAGCGAGAAAAAGGAAAACGTATGATAATGAATAGTTAACTGCATCCCCAAAGAGGCTGAAGACCCCTCCTTTGGCAACCAGCTTTAGCTCTCTCACTTATAGATCACGATCATCGCTTTCTTTCCCTGCGCGATCGCTTCCTTGCTGCCGGCCCAATCGTGGACCGCATTGAGCGCGGCGTCATACTTATACCGATAATGCTCCCCTCGTTTTGTTCCGGGATCGTTGGTTATAAATTCTTTGCGGTCTTCATCATACCCGATAAAAACCAAATAATGGTATGCCGGCCCCGGCCTTCGATAATACCTATTATTGAGCATACGCCCCGCCATCGGAGCCAGAACAATATTCCCGGCCGATAACTCTTGCTTGATCCCTTCAATTGATACGTTATCGATCACCCGATAGTTCTTATATTTATAGTATTCGCGCATAAGAAGTGCAGCCTTCTTGGCGGTCAGGTCATGATGCCCGCCCCAGCGTTTATTCTGGTATTTTACTAAACCCAAGATCTCCTGCTTCCCCGCTTCTTTATCGAGCGGAGAATCCTTTGCAAAATGGATCGCCATCACGATCGCCGCCTCTTCACAGGCATCCTGCCACGGCTGGCTCCAATCACCGCTTGGCGCCTGGCAGAGGAAAGGAACGGCTAATTCTATTTTTTTGGGGAGCTCGGCCTGGGCGAACTGGAAAGCAACCAATAGGAACAATAATAGCCATAACACTCTTTGCATTAGATAAATTATATCATTTTCAGCCGTTTACAATTAAATATTCAAATGTTATGCTTTTCATTATTTGACCGGAGGTAAAACAACATGATCAAAATACTTGGGCTTCTTACTTTGGGTTTTATGTTGGCAACTATGGCAGCCGGGATGATAAAGGTTAAAATAAAATATCATATGATCTTGGGAGCTTTGGCGGTCATTTTTGGAATTGCCCACATTGCGTTGATCGTTATAAAGTAATCTATGCAAAAAGAAAGACCGATGCTGATCACGGTTTTATGTTTCATTTCGTTCATTTCAACCTATATTTCTGTCCCTTTCTTTATTGCCTTTTATAGGCCCATTATTAATACACTTGGGGAATTGTATGGGACCTATGTATTAATTAGCTCGATCGTTACCCTTGTCGGGTTTATTGGTATCTGGCAGATGAAAAAATGGGGCGCTATTTTGATCTTTGGATTCTCCATTCTCAATCAGATACTATTAATTTCTATGAAACAATGGAATCCATTGGCCCTTGTTCCGTTAATAATGATCGTTATTTTAATGATCTATTACAAGGACATGGATTAATCAATCAAATTAGTGGTCTTAAAAACTAATTTTAGGATAGGATCGTTCAGCTTTTCATAGAAACAGCCGGGTTTATGCGCTTCACCGGGAAAAAAAACTACAAATTCATTTTCACTTAAGATGATATCGGAGATCTCTTTTTGCGCAGAAAAAAACTGACAATCTTTCTCTAAGCTATATTCTGTCTCTTTTTTCATGTTCTTCGCGCTTACAATTTGTATTTTTTCTGCTCCTTTTAAAATGACTTGCACATCGGTATAAATATTATGGGATTCAAATCTCTTTTCTTTTTCATCCTCCGGGAAATAACGAGAAATATTAACAAAAAGTTTTTCTCCATTGATTTCTATTTTTCCATCAGGAATATCATTTAAGTTTAAGTTTTGAATAAATTTAATGATCCCTTCAATGTTTGGAATATTCGTATACTTTATTAAACTATTTATGCTATCGAAGATC
>JBAYJF010000031.1:0-13406 GCA_041665245.1 Candidatus Margulisiibacteriota bacterium
GCAAATCTTGTGACCGAATCCATCATCAAAATTACTTTATTGTCCAGATCGCGAAAATATTCCGCAATTGCTGTCGCGACAAATGCCGCTTTAAGCCTGATCAACGGAGGCTGATCAGAAGTTGCTACTACGACCACTGATTTTTTTAATCCCTCTTCGCCAAGGGACTCTTCGATAAAATCCCGGACCTCCCTTCCCCGTTCCCCGACCAGACAAATAACGTTGATATCGGCCTCCGCATTTCTGGCAACCATACCCATGATAGTAGATTTACCAACACCTGAACCGGCAAAGATCCCGATCCTTTGCCCCTTTCCGATCGTAAGAAGGCCATCAATTGCACGCACTCCAACTCGCATTATATCCGCAACCCTGGGCCGCTTTACCGGGTCCGGAGGATTAGCATCCAAAGGCCGTTCAACTTCGCCATGGATCGAACCTTTTCCGTCTATTGGCTCTCCAAGACCGTTCAATATTCTTCCTAAGAGTTCTTTGCCAACTTTTACCATAAGAGGTTTTCCGGCGGCAGTAACTTGGGCGCCCGGACTTATGCCGGATGTTGATCCAAGAGGCATTAAAAGAACCCTTCCTTCGCGAAAACCGACCGCTTCTGCATATGCATCGCGGTTCTCTTTTTCAATTCTTATGGTGCATAGATCACCAACGGAAACACCGCCAACTTGAGCTTCAATGATCAATCCGACGACCTGGACGACTTTTCCAATAACGCGGACAAGATCAGTGCGGTCGATCACCCTGTGGTATTTTTCAAAATCGATTTTTTCGCTCATTGGCCCTCTTCGCTGGCTTTTTCTAGGGCTTCCTCGATCGATTTTATTTTTGTAGCTATGCGAGCATCAATAAAGCCAAGATTGGTTTCTATCACGCATCCGCCTGCCTCAATATTAGAATCTTCAATGATCGAAAGGCTTTTTACTCCATCAAGCATTCCGGCCAATCGATCCTTATAGCGCTTCAAAAACTCGGCATCATCGCGGTTAACCCGAACGATTATTTGTTCCCGGTCGGAACCGCGGCCAATAGCTTCAGCGGCAATATTCAAGCAAACATCTCTATGCAAAGAAACTTCGGAGCGTATAATCTGTTCGGCAACTTTAAGAGAGAGCCTTAATATTTCCGCTTCCGCGTCTTTGATTATCTTCTTGCGTTCTTTTACCGCATCATTTACAGTGGTTAAAGCTTCTTTTAGTTTTTCGGATACTTCAAGCTTCCCCTCGCTATATCCTTTTTCCCGGGCCTCTTCTTCGATCCTTCCAACCTCTTTCCTTGCATTTTCAATGATCAATTGCGCCTGTGATTTACTTTAGAAATATCATCTTCGTTCACATCAATAGAAATATCGTCATTTTGGATCGGAGGAGCAAGAACAGGTCTTTTTTTAATTATGACGGCTGATTTTTCGATCATTACCGTCCCTTTTTCTTCAAGCTGGTTTCTTTTGATCAGTCCCATTAGAATAATTTTCCTAAATAAGCTTCTTTTAGTTTATCCCGAATAGCCAAAGTAAGAGAATTTTGTTTTATTTCGCCCATTAATTTTCGGACCAATTCTTTATCTTTCGGAACTGCATTTAATGCAGCGTCTTTTTCATCTTCAGAAAGCATTGAAACCAGAAATGCCACTGTTTGCAGCCGCTCATACATTAGAAATGAATAGGACCTTTTAGGAACAGGCTTTGGAGCGGGAGATGCGATCCTGGGAGCCTCAAAACGCTCGCTTGGAAGCGCGAGATACCCTTCGTAATCTCTTAATACCTCGTTCAAAGCTTCGGGAGATGGCGACGGGAGCTGATTGATCCCAGTTGCAATAATATCGGCTAATTCACCCGGCAAATAACGCAGAACGCGCGAAGCTGCCTCGGTTCCAAGCAGTGATAAAAATATTGTGGCTTTTTCTCTTCCGGATAACATTATTTTTCAGTCAGCCATGATTTCAGCAATTCCGCAACCTGCTGCGGGTTGCTCTCCGCCGCGCCCCGTACCTGTTCAAGGATAGGATTTTTTTCCCTATTCATCGCCGGCGCCGGAGCAAAGTTCGGCTGGCTAGATTGTTCCTCCCTTGGAAGAAATTCTTTTTCACCCCTTCCTGAAATTGCTTTCACTATCACCAGGATGATCAAAATAACAATGATAGCGATCCCGCCATACAAAATGATCGGCATCGTAAAGATCCCGGCAATAATTCTTCCGATCTTTGATGGCTGGTTTACTTTTGGAGCAGGCTGATTCCCAATATTGTTTGTAGCTAAGTGAAAAGGAACTTTCTGCAGAACGATCTTATCTCCGCGCGCTTTGTTATATCCGATCGCCGCTGCAACCGTTGAATAGGTAGCTTTTTTTAATTTATTATCCAAAGCTAAACGATTGTCGATCAAAACAACCGCATAGATCTTTGCAACCTTAAGCATTTTGCGGTCCGTTTCAATTGTTTTTGACGGCTTAAGCCTGACGCCGACTTTTACGATTATACTGTTGATCGGATAAAAACGGTTTACCAGCTCCTGCGCCCTGCCGGATAATTCCTGTTCCAGCTCTTTTTTGGCCTGGATGCGCATCCTGACCTTCTCAGATCCAGAAATATATGGAACTATTTCTTTGGGCTTTGGAGGAACTTTGATATTTGCGATCGTTTCCGGCGTAGCGATCACTTTTTCAGTTTTTATTTTCTCTTCTTTTTTAGGATTGATCCCGATTTTTGACAGCCAGTTCTTGTTTTCTTCGGTGACAACCGCTTCGATCGTTTGCGGCATTTTTTCAAGAATAACTTCTTTTGGCTGTTCATTTGGCACAGGAATTGGGGCAAGCGGTTTAGTGGGAAGAACTTCTTCAATAATTGCTTCTTTATTATTCAAAGAAAGGATCTTGCCGGATTCATCCACAACGGTCACATTTTCCGGCTGGAGATTTTCAACACTACTAGCGACAAGGTAAACGATCCCTTTTATTTTGCTTGGGGAAATATCAAACAACGGACGAAGCCGCAGCATGACCGAGGCTGTAACCGGTGAAGAGGTCAAAGCAAATAATTTTGTTTCAGGGATGACTACCTGCACGCGAGCATCTTCAACCCCTTCGATCCTACGGACCGTGCGCGCCAGTTCTCCCGATATTGCCCGGATCAATTGTATCCGCCGATCAAAATCTGTCGCACCTAATTTTGAAGCATCAAATATTTCCCAACCGACAACCCCGCCGGCTGGCAGATTTTTTTCTGCCAAACCTAATCTTGCCGCATCCGATTTGTCTTTGGGGACTGCGATCACGCGCCCTTGCTCACGGATCTCGTACGGGATATTTAATTCTTTTAACCTCGCTATAACATTTGCCGCATCTTTCAGATCCAGATTGGTATATATAGTGGTGTAACCGGAGTCTTTTACCGATGCCGTCATGCACCCCCGCGAGAGAAAGAATATACCGGAAAATATCAGGACGGTAAGGACCCCTCCCAGAAGGAAAAATCGTCTCATATCAAAGGCTGCAGGTGCTTCTGCCATAACTTAAATTATCTCCTAAATTAAATCTGCAACTGGGTAACTTCTTTGAGCGTGTTTACGACCGCATTGACGGTAGTAACTGCAAATTGCACTTGGATCCCCGCTTTTGATTGCGCGATCATTACTTGAGAAATATCCGCTTCGCCTTTCGTGAATTTGGTGATCAAGTCATTTGCCTGCTTTTCAGCTTGGCTAACGCTGTTCAGAGATTCAACCGCTTTTGAAAGGATCATTTCAAAAGCATTCTCCTCTCGGCTCATGAAAGGGCTCTTTACCTCCTGATTTTGCGAGACCTGATCGATCTTGCTGCCGGATGAAAAAGGGTCATCATTTAAAAGCTGTGTTAACCTTAGATCAGCTGCTGCCGGACTAATTGGGCTTATTGCCATCAGAAGCACCCCCCTTTATTGGATCTGCAAAGCATCCTGCATCATTTTTTTTGTCGCATTAAAAGCCGCGATATTTGCGTCATAAACTTTTGAGGCATCCATCATCGCGAGCCGTTCATTGGCCAAATTGACGTTCGGCATCGAAACAAACCCCTGTTTATCGGCATCCGGGTGGCTCGGATTATATACTTTAGGAAAAGGGGTCATATCATCTTCTTCAATTTTAACGACTTCAACCCCGCCACCGGTATCATATTTGCTCGAAGCCGACGCTAAAAATTCTGCGAAAACAAGCGGTTTTTCTTCCATAACCGCAAACTTTCTGCGATATGGTCCGCCATAGATCGTGCGTGTTGAATTAAGGTTTGCCAGATTTGAAGCTATTAGCTCCTGGGTGATCCTTTGGGATTCAATTCCGGAAACACTAATATCTATAGCACGATTTAATCCCATTTATTTTTTATCTCCCCTGCCGAGCGATCGTTCTTAAAGTACCAAGCTTACTGGTATAAATCTTTGCCAGCGTTGAATAATCGGTCGAATTTTGGACTAAAGCCGCCATCTCCTGCTCCAAAATGACGCGCTTTTCATTTTGCCTTTTAACTGCTTTCATCAATTGGGCATCAAAATCTAGGGCCTCATAACCAGGCGTATTAACGTTTGCAATATTTTGTGAAATTATCTCCTGCCGAGCCGTTGCAATTTTCATCGCATTCTCAAGCTGCGTATAATTTCCACCAAAGATCGAATTAACATTATAATCTTCGTTCATTTCAACCTCTTTTTTAACATTTCGATCGACCGATTGATCAAACGGCATACTTTCGGCCGCGATAATGTTAATTTTGAAGCAATATCTTTTTGGCTCAGCCCTTTATGAAAAAATAGTTCCATCACTTTTTTTTGCAATGGCGGTAAATTATATACTTCGGACCTGATCCGCATTTTAAGCTCGGTAAAATCGGACTCTGAATCAGGGGTCGCTTCGGTTTGTACTTGAGCCTCAACCCCGCTATCGGACATTTCCTGGATCGACAACAGATACATCAGCGCCGAAGCCGATACGATCTTTTTAATTCTTTTTAGCGCAAGCTTAAATTCGTCTTCCGAAAGCTCCTTTTTCTCCAGCAGCTCTTCTTCTTCAAGCTGTTTTTTATCCCTAACTACCGATTTAACTCCATCTTTTGCAAGATTTCTTATCATTACCTGGACCCTATAAGGGACCGGGTTATAATTTTTCAATCCATCCAAAAGCTCGCCGCGAACCCGATAAGAAGCATAGGTTTCAAATTTTACTCCCCGTTTCGGGTCAAAATTATCCCAGGCCTTCATCAACCCGATCGTCCCATCCGAAACCAGGTCATCATACTCGATGTTTGGAGGAAGCCCTTTGCCGGAAACCATCGAAGCGATCGAATGCACCAAAGGCATATAAGCCTCTAGCGATTTTGGCATAACTTTTTGTTCTTCTTTTTTCTTGATCATTTATTCCTCTCCAGCATATCGATCGGCAGATACCCTTTTTGCACCCAATCTTTTGCAATTTGCTCGACCATCAGATCGTTATAATAAGTTGCAACAGGATTAGATATTCCGCTATCTTCATCTTCATCCATGCTTAAGTTCGGTGTTTTTACTATCTGTTTTAATATTTCCTTATAAAATAGCGCCATAAAATCTTGTTTAACTTTTTCCTCACGGGTGGCTTCTTTAGAAGTAATATTCCCGCCAGAATTATTTATACTGCTGATCGTATTTAGCATATTTCCAGATTTATTAAGGCTATTTAGTCCATCCATTATTTTATATGATCTCCAACTCCGCTTTTATCGCGCCGCTTTTCTTCATTGCCTGAATGATCGCCATCATATCCTTCGGAGTTGCTCCGATCGAATTAAGGGCTTTTACCAATTTTGAAAGAGTCGGCATCGGCGGCAAGGCGACCATTTTACCTTCATCCTTGTTTAATTTAGCATAGCTCCTCGCCCAATATCTGTCATCATTGGCTCCTTCATAATCCAAGGTCCCTTCGGAATATAAATTCATGTCTTTAATAACAACATCGATCCCGGAGAAAGAAACGGCGCAAGGAGCGATCACAACATTCTCTCCCATTACGATCGTCCCGGTCCTTTCATTGATCACGATCCTAGCAATCGAATCTGGTGTAATTCTTACATTTTCAACTTGTGAAATTAATTCAACTAAATTTTCATCTCCTGAAATACCGATCTGGACCGTTCCCGCATCTTTTGCCTCGGCATTTATTCCTTCTTCTTTAAGCGAGGCAGCCATTCTTTTGGCTGTGGTAAAATCAGGTTCATTTATTACTATAGTAAGAACATTTTTGTTAACTAAAGTTACCGGGATCTCTTTTTCAACAATTCCTCCGCCCGAGATCCTTCCGGTAGTTACCTGCCTTTGTTTAACGTAAGGAACATTCGGAGTTTGCGGCAAAAGCCCAACGACCATACTCCCCTGCGCCACTGCATAAACCTGATCGTCCGCTCCCTGCAGAGGTGTAATAAGCAGCGTCCCTCCTTGAAGGGAAACCGCATCTCCAACCGAAGAAACGGTAACGTCAATTTTCTGCCCTTGTTTTACGAATGGAGGAAGATTGGCGGTGACCATAACAGCTGCCACATTTCTTGTTTTAAAGTCGACAGACTGAGGAACGACCCCCATCCTCGACATTAAATTGGCGATCGCTTGCTGGGTGTAAGAATTCTGCATCCGATCGCCAGAATTATTCAACCCAACCACCAACCCAAAGCCCATGATCTGATTATCCCTGGCTTCGAGAATGTGGGCGATATCTTTTAATCTAACCTGCGAGCTTTCAGCATTTACAGCTCCGCAAACAAATAAAACTATAAAAATTAATATATTAAATATTTTCATGCTAGAATATCCAATTAAAGAATCGCGTTATCCATCCCGGCGATTCCGAGTCGGCGACGGTCCCGGTCCCTTTAACAGAAAGCTCCGCGCTGGCGACTTGATACGAATAGATCGTGTTCGCGCCCGAAATATCTTTTGGCCTAACGATACCGGTAATGTGTATCTCTTGCAATTCATCATTGATTTCTAGTTTATGCTGGCCCTTGATCGCAAGATTTCCATTCGGAAGAACATCTGTTACCCAAGCCGAAATCCTGGCTTGCATCGTACTCCCTCTGGTTGTTTGCCCGTTCCCGGTATATTGATTTGCAGCTTGGCCGGCAAGCTGCGTATTTGTTCCAATGATCGGAGCGAGCCGCTGCAGAGTATGCGTAAATTGGATCCCTAAGTCATCTTTTACGTTGGTCTTTGTTTCTGCCTGGTTCTTGGCACTTGAGGTTTCAACGATCATGACATTTATAATATCGCCTATTTTATAGGCTTTTTGGGAAGAATATGGAGAGGCCGTATTTTCATTCCAAACAGAATTACCAAAAGAGGGGAAAACAAATAGTACGCTCAATAAGCTCAAAGTTAAAAACATTTTTTTATTGATCATGCATCCCCCCGCATTATTAAAGACTAAATTCAACTACTTTATCCGTTCGAACTTTGCAATCTATTGTTTTACTCGAATCTTTTCTTTTAACTTTTATCACGGCGCCCAAATAACCGTCTTCAAGAGCGATCCCAGCCGACCTAACTTCGATGCCGTCATTTGCAAACAAAACCTGAACCTGGCTCCCTTTCCTTATGAGCGGAACTTCCTTGATCATCCAATCATAAATAATGCTGTTTACCGGGATCGAAATCTTTGTTTCTTTACCGATCAAAGGATCCAAATTTCTAAAGTATTTATTCGGGAGAACAGAAACATCGCGTTTATCTTTCTTGAGCATGGCCTCCGTAATAATGGTCTGTTTTTTTATCAATTCAACGGATACGGCGACATCCCTGAATATTCCAACTTTTATCCGGATGAACTTTTTTTTGATCGATCTCCCTTTTTTAATCTCGATGGGAAACATCATCCATCCGGCCGGCCTGAATCCGGGCATAACTTCTAAAACTTTTACCTTTGTCCCGGGATCCCCGATATTTAATTCTTCAATGTTCTCATCCCCTGCAAATTCAAGGGTGATCTCGTCCATTTTAACATTCGGGACCTTGGCCGTTATGTAATTTTTAATTACTTTTTCTAGCTTATTTTCTGAAACATTTTCAATTGCTGCAACCGTGCTAAATGATATCAAAATACAGGCAAATATCAATGAGCAATTCTTAAGCATTAAGCCTGGTTCATTCTTTCAAGACTGGTCAACATACCCTGGTAGCTTTTTACCGCGGAAGAGACCGTATCAAACACTTTTTGCGCCATGACCATCCTCATCATTTCTGAAATTACGTCGACATTGCTCTGTTCAAGCGAATATTGATTGATCTGGCCAAAACCGTCCGCATTAGCAATCCCAATGACCGCATCACCGGAGGCCTCGGATGCTTGAAAAAGATTTTGCCCGAGAGATTTTAATCCGCTCGGATTCGTAAATCTTGAAAGAGTGATCTGCCCCAATTCTGTTAGGGAGCTGGAATTATTGACCGAAACCGCAACCGTGCCGTTCTGCGAGATAACGACGGCTGTTGCATCTTTTGGCACAACTATGGATGGATCGATCATCCGTCCATTAGGGTCCACAATATTCCCGTCATTATCTATATGGAAATTACCCGCCCTGGTATAGGCAAGCGTTCCGTCCGGCATTTTAACCTGAAAAAAACCTTCTCCGCTTATTGCGCAATCCATTGCATTCCCGGTACTATCGATCGACCCTTGCGTAAAATCTTTTGGAGTGCCGGCGACTCTTACCCCCGTTCCATATTCAACGGTGACTGGAGGGACATTTGTGCCGGACATTGCTTCGTATAAATAATCTTTAAAACTTTTTTCGATATAAAACAAGCTCTCCATATCCGTTCGCCCTTTTTTAAAGGCGACCGTTTTCGCATTTGAAAGATTATTTGTTATATCCAATATCTCATCTTGGATCGAACTAAGCCCGGTTGCCGCTACATAAAATGGCTGAAACATATTTTTTCCTCCTGTTAGTTAACTCTACCCATATCAATTGCTTTGCCTAATTCAGTGCTTCGGTTGCGAACAAATTCAGTAATTGCATTGTTCGTCTTTTCCAGCATCATTTGTTTCATCGTTTCATCGATGACCGAAATATTCGATGTTTCAAAATAGCCTGAAAGTATCCTTGGATTTTCGACGTTAAGCATCACATCATTCATGCTTTTCTTTCGAAAGACCGCGCCATTTATCGAGTCAAGCGATTTTATGTTTTTCGCATTTAAGATCTGCAGAGAATCCACGACAATGCCTCCGGCTTTAATTTCTCCGCTCTGCGTAAATTCTACCTCCGTACCCGGAACAATGATGATGGGACCTCCCTGCCCCATGACCGGAAAGTTGCCGGCTACCGTCAAAAGTCTTCCATCCTTATCGAGTTTAAATCTCCCATCCCGCGTATAGCCTTCCCCCCATGGTCCGCTTATGACAAAAAAACCTTCGCAGCCAAGCGCAACATCAAGCTTTCCCCCGGTTTTTGAGAGCGTGCCGGAAATATCAGGATAAAAGGAATCTTCTACCTGTGGTTTCATCGGGGATTTTTTATTCATTGCTTTATCGAGCTCAAAAGGGAAAGAATTTGTTATAACTTCGGCTTTGCGATAGCCCGCCACTTCAGCATGGACCACATTATCGATCAGCTTCCTGGCCATCTGGTCAGTGACATCTAATGCCGCTCCCCCGATCTCAAAAATTCGGTCTGCCATCGTGGAAAAATTATAGTCTGCAAAAGAAGGGTTGTCAACGAAAATAATTAAGCTATTTTAGACCCGTTCGCGATATTTCTATCCGGCGTTAAAACAGTTACCTGCCCTTTGTCTTCCGTCGACGCGGCAAGAAGCATACCGTGCGAATTTATCCCGCGAATGAACCTTGGTTCAAGGTTGGCAAGGACCGCGATCTTTTTTCCGATCAACTCTTCAGCATTATAATGTTGTTTTATTCCCGCAACAATTTCTCTCTCTTCGCTTCCAAGGTTTATCCGCAATTTAAATATCCTATCAGCCCCTTCGATCACACTCGCTTCCATAATTTCTGCAACTCGAATATCCAGTTTTTTAAAATCATCAAAAGTTATATTTTCCATCTTTATGCCTCTACTGCCGCGGGGCTTTCCGCCTTTATTAATGCCGAAGAAAGGACTTGAGCAAGCTCCTCTTCCGTCGCCGGCAATTCCGGAAGCGAATCCAGATCATGCAGCCCAAAATGCCGCAGAAATTCATCCGTGGTCCCAAATAAAAAAGGATGCCCAAGCGCATCACTTCTTCCAAGCTCTTTTATAAGCTTCTTGGCTAAAAGAGAATCGATCACGCCGGTCGAATCTACCCCTCGGAGCCTCTCGATCTCAAGGCGGGTGACCGGTTGTTTATAGGCAATTATGGCAAGCGTTTCCAGCGCGCGGGGTGAGAGCGTCGTCTCGATCTTGGGGCTCAATATTTTTTGGACGAATTCTGCCATTTTCGGGCTAGTTCCCATAAGAAAACCGCCGGCCACTTTAAAGATCTTTATTCCGCGGCTATCGTACTCGACAACAAGCTCTTCCGCCGCTGCACGTGTCTCGTCCAATCCGCTCCCCGTTACTTCGCATATCTCTTCTAAAGAAAGAGGCTTGCGCGCTACAAACAATATCGACTCCAACGCCTGTTTAAGATCATTCTGTTCCATCGTTTACTCCCTTTGGAAAAATTAAAATTGAGCCGAATTCTTGGCCCTGCTTGATCGAGATCATCTGCTGTTTTGCCAGCTCCAGGATCGCAAGAAAAGTAACTACTATTTCCAGGCGCGTTCTCCTGAAAAACAAATTCTCGAACGGCACTCCATCGGGATTTTTTTCTATCAGCCCTTTTATCTCCTCGATCCTTTTTTCCAGCGTGATCTCTTCACGCGGAATTTGGACCACTTTTTCCCTGTCCGCCGCTTCTTTATATATTTTATTAAAAGCGCTGACAAGATCTTTTAGCGATACGTCTTTTAATTTAATTTCGTTCTCTACCGACTCACCCTCGTGCCTGGAAAATATTTTTTTGAATTCGTCTTTTCTTTGGAGCAAATTCGTTGCGATCTTCTTATAGATCTCATACTCCTGAATATGGTCTATTAAAGAGCTCTCGATCTCGTCCTGGGAAGCGCTGCCCAGCATTTCATCGGCTCTTTTCGGCAGAACATTTTTTGATTTTAATTCGATCAGGTAGGCGGCCATGATCAAAAAATCGGATGCGTTGATCAGGCTGGGGAGAGTTGCTTTCCAATATTCAAAATAGGAATAGGTTATCCGCGAAAGAGAAACAGAAAAGATATCCAGGTTTCCGTCATCGATCGCTTTTAGTAAAAGATCAAAGGGTCCTTCGTAATTATCAATTTTAACTTGATAAGCAGTATTTTCGCTCATAACAGTCCGATCGCTTTTTTTGCCTCATCTAATGTTTTCTTCGCCACTTTTTTTGCATTTTCGGCGCCTCTGAGCAGGATCTTCTCGACCAAAGCTTTATCCTTTTCATAAATTTTACGCTTTTCATAAATTGGCGCTAAATATTGGATAAGTATTTTTGCGAGTTCCTTTTTGCACTCAACGCATCCTCTTTTCGCCTCACGGCAATCGCTGGAGACCTTATCGCATTGCTCCTTGGCAAAGATCTGGTAATAGCGGAAAACGGGACAGACATCCGGATGCCCTAGATCATCTCTTTTTATTCTTGCAGGGTCGGTGACCATCTCTTTTACTTTTTTTTCTACCGTTTCAGGAGAGTCGGAAATTGCAATTGCATTTTTGTATGTCTTGCTCATCTTCCTTCCGTCGATGCCCGGTAGAACGGGAAAAGCGGTCAAAGCGTCTTTTGGCATCGGGAATATTTCTTTATATAAATAATTGAAGCGACGGCCAATTTCTCTGGTCAATTCAAGGTGCGGAAGCTGATCTTCGCCGACGGGAACAAGATCCGCTTTATAAATAAGGATATCGGCCGCCTGCAGGACCGGATAGCCCAGAAAACCAAAAGTTCCCAGATCTTTTTCTTTTAATTCATCGATCTTGCTTTTATAAGTCGGGACCCTCTCCAGCCATGGGATCGGCGTCAGCATCGAAAAGAGCAGATGCAGCTCCGCATGTTCGGGAATGTCCGATTGTTTAAAGAGCGTGCATTTTTCAGGGTCTATTCCGGCGGATAAAAGATCGATCGCAAGCTGATGAATATCGTCCCTAAGATGGCTGGTGTCTGAATAAGCGGTGGTCAGCGCGTGATAATCGGCAATAAAAAAGAAACACTCGTGTTCGTGCTGGAGTTTTACCCAATTATTGACAGCGCCGATCAGATTTCCCAGATGGAGCCTTCCTGTCGGCTGGATACCCGAAAGAACTCGTTTCATTAATTTATTATAACACGTCCGGTTTAGTGTTCAAATAACGGAGCGTAAATTCAACCACATTTTTAAACACCGGACCGCAGACGCTCTCCCCCCAGATCGATCCTTTAGGATCATCAATTATTACCAGCGCGGCGATCTGCGGATCATTCATCGGAGCGATCCCGATAAAGGAAGCAATAAAATTTCCTTTCATATATCCTCTTCCGCCGGGAGCCGCTTTTTGCGCCGTTCCGGTTTTTCCCCCTACAGTAAAGCCTTCCATGCTTGCGCGCCTGCCGGATCCTTTTGTCACAACATTGCGCAGCAGCTGCCTCATATCCGCGGCAGTTTTGCCAGAGATTGCATTCCCGCGCCATTCGCCGGAATATATTTTCATGAATTTACCGTCTTCGCTTTCAACTTTTTTGATCAAACAAGGACGCACAACCTTGCCATTATTGGCAAAAGCGGAAATTGCAGAAATAAGCTGCATCGGGGTCACGGCGATCCCCTGTCCAAAAGTTATCATTGCAACATCGGATTTGTACCAGTTCTTTGGCTCTTTGACTATTCCCGGAGATTCGCTAAGCATTCCAAAACCGGTCCTCTCGCCAAAGCCAAACCGTGCGATCATGTCGTAAAATTTCTGCGGTCCAAGTTTAAGCCCGACCTGGGAAGTCGCGGTATTCACGGATTGCTCAAGCATTTTTGAAATAGAGATCGCAGGTCCGCCAAAATCAATTTTATGCGAATTCTTGATCGTTTTGCCTCCGACAACAATTTCATCCAAAGCTTTCAATTTTGAATCCGCCTTAATTACCCCCTGCTCGATCCCAGCCGCCGCAGTGAAAATTTTAAATGTTGATCCCGGCTCATACGGGTCCAGGAACCTGGGATGCCATAATTTATTACTGGCTTTGCCGAATTCATTCGGGTTAAAGTCGGGCTTGCTCGCCAGTGCTAAAATTTCTCCGGTCTTTACATTCATTACTATCAATGTCCCGGAAATAGCACTGGATCTTTTTATTTGGCTTTCGATCTCCCTTTCCGCAATATATTGGATATTGCTGTCGATGCTTAAAGTGAC
>JBAYJF010000032.1:0-13255 GCA_041665245.1 Candidatus Margulisiibacteriota bacterium
AATTAACTGAACACCGCGCTCAGCGATCGTCCGGCAGGCATGCGATTCCGCTTCCGTCCCGATCTCATCCACAATGATCACTTCGGGCATATGGTTCTCGACCGCTTCGATCATAACTTTATGCTGAAATTCCGGTGCAGATACCTGCATGCGGCGTGATTTACCTATCGCCGGATGCGGAATATCGCCATCCCCCGCAATTTCATTTGAGGTATCGATCACGATCACTCTTTTTGAGAAATCATCGCTCAATATTCTGGCCGCTTCCCGCAGTTTTGTGGTCTTACCGATCCCGGGAGGTCCTAGGAAAAGCGTATTTTTTCCCGATTCAATAACATCACGAATAATATCGATCGTTCCTAAAATTGAGCGCCCTACCCTGCAGGTTAAACCGACGATCTTACCGTGGCGGTTGCGCATACAAGAGATCCGGTGCAGCGTCCTCTCAATTCCGGCCCGATTATCCGAGGTGAACTCGCCGACATGGCCCACAACATAATCAAGGTCATCCTGCGATACATTTTTTCCGGGGATATAAAATATTTTATTGGTATAGCGTGCTTCTGCCGGTTTTCCAAGATCGAGGACAATTTCGATCAGCTGATTGATATCTTCTTGAGAGGAGATCCCATCCCTAACTTGCGGGGGCAAAACTTTAATTAAACTGCTTAATTCCTCTGCAATTGCTACCATTATATAGTTGGGGGAATTTCAGGCGCTATGCCAAGAAATTGCTAAATTATTTCCCTTTAATAGATTTTTTAAGGTTTATCCCAGGAACAAAGGCCGGGCACTTTGACTGCCCGATCGTGATCTTTTCTCCGGTCTGCGGATTACGGCCGATCCGTCCTTTTCTAGACCTAACAACAAAATTACCGAACCCTACAAGCCTAACTTTCGTCCCTTTTATCATTGCGTCGTTGATCTCATTAAGTGTAGCGTCAATAATTCTTTCCGCTTCAGCTTTTGACAGATCCATTTTCCCGGCAACTTTTCCGGCCAATTGTTTTTTGTTCATTTTTGTTTACCCTGCCTTTCCGGACGATTCTTTAGCCAGCAACATTTCCCAGCGATGATCAACTTCTTTTTGAATATCTTCAAGTATCCCTTCATTCCCCGGTTTGAATAAATGCCTAAAGCGGTCTTGCGATTTCAAGAAATCAACAATAGGCTTTTTATCTTTTGGCTTTATATTAATTTTGTACACGCCATTTTCAACTTCATAGGCTGGCCAATAACAGGTTTCAACCGCAAGTCTGCTTAATGCAAGGGTCTCTTCCGGCTTGTATGCCCAGCCTAATCTACACGGCTGCAAAACATTAATAAATTTAGCGCCGCGGATCGAGAATGCTTTTTCCGCTTTTCTGGTCAGGTCAACCCAGCTCCCTGCCGTTGCTTGCGCAACATAAGGGATATTGTGCGCAACCATGATCTCGGTCAAATCTTTTCTATATTTACTTTTGCCTTGTTTTACTTTACCGGCCGGCTCGGTCGTCGTGTTGGCCCCTTTAGGCGTTGCACCGGATCTTTGTACGCCGGTGTTCATGTAAGCTTCATTGTTGTAGCAAACATAAAGGAAATCGTGCCCGCGCTCCATCGCGCCGGAAAGCGACTGAAGTCCAATATCATAAGTTCCGCCGTCTCCGCCAAAAGCTATGAACTGAATATTTTTAGTTATTTTACCGTCTCTTTTATATTTCTGGTAGCAGGCTTCGATCCCTGCCATCGTTGCTGCCGCATTTTCAAATGCATTATGTAAAAAAGGAACATTCCAGGCCGTATATGGGAAAATCGTGGTCGATACTTCCAAGCAGCCTGTCGCGGAAACAATTACGACAGGATCCTTTGCTGCTAATAGGATCTGTCTAACGATAATTGGCGCACCGCAGCCGGGACACATCCTGTGTCCACCGCAAAGCGCCTCTTTTCTGGTTGATAATTCCTTAAGGTTTGCCATCTTATTCCCTCACTCCAAGATAGTTATAAAGAGGCTTGCTATCGATCTTGCCCAGATCGGCAAATACTTGATGCAGATGCTCTTTAGTGATCTCTCTTCCGCCTAATCCATAAATATAATTGATCATTTTCGGTTTATTTTTAACTTCATACATCGCGGACCTTATTTCGGTAAAAACATGCCCGCCTTGTCCGGACCAGGTATCCGACCGGTCAAGGATCGCCAGGGCTTTAACATTTGAAAGGGCTTTAATGATCTCTTCCGCCGGAAATGGCCGGAATAATCTGATCTTAAGCATGCCGGCTTTCACGCCTTTGCTTCTTAATTCGTCAATGACAACTTTAGCTGTCCCGCAGGTTGATCCGAGCGCAACGATCGCGACGTCCGCATCAGCCAATTTATATTCTTCGATAAATCCGTATTGTCTTCCAAATTTTTTCGCGAATTCATCCGCAACTTCTTGTATGACTTTTTTTGAATTTTTAATAGCTTCAGCGATCTGCACCCGATGTTCAAAGTAATAATCCTGAAGGTCGATCGCCCCGATCGATACCGGCTTGTCAACATTCAGAAGCTCAACTTCCGCTTTTCTAGATTTTCCAATAAAATCCTGTACTTCGCTATCTTCAAGGATGGTGATCCGGTCAAGACAATGGCTGATGATAAATCCATCGGTCGTGACCATGGTCGGCAAACTAACTCTCGGATCTTCTGCGATCCGGATCGCTTGGATCAAACTGTCATATGCTTCCTGGGAATTTTCCGAAAATATCTGGATCCAGCCAAAGTCCCGCGCCGCCATCGTATCCGAATGGTCGCAATGGATATTGATCGGTCCGGAGATCGCGCGATTTACTTCGCACATAACGATCGGGAGCCGAAGAGCGGCCGCGATCGGAAGTATTTCAAACATATAGACCAAACCTTGAGAAGAGGTCCCCGTCATTACCCGTCCGCCGGCTGCAGAGGCCCCGACACAAGCCGACATCGCGGAATGTTCGGATTCTACCGCAACATACTCCGTGCTAACTAAACCATCCGCAACATATTTTGCAAAGATCATGACGACTTCGGTTGCGGGAGTTATCGGATAAGCTGCAACCACATCAGGGTTGATCTGGCGCATCGCCTCGGCCATCGCCTCATTTCCGGTCTTTGCTACGTCTTTTGCCATTTTCTTTCCTTTTCTACAATTTACATTCGCGTTCACTGCTCATCGTGATCGCTTTTTCGGGCTTAACCGGGCATTCTCTTGCACAGATCCCGCACCCTTTACAGTGCTTAAGATCAATACCGGTCATTTTGCTGTCTTTAACAAGAATGGAAGTATCAGGACATGAGATCCAGCAGATCAAACACTGAATGCATCTTTCCGGATGCCAGGTCGGACGATCGCTGCGCCAATCCCCGGTCTCAAAACTCTCCGCCGTTCCTGCCGGCAGGACATCTGCTTTTGCTAATTTTTTCCAGCCCGGTTTTTCTTCTTTCATTCTCCCCTTACCTCATTATATGCGCGTTTGATCGCTTCCATATTACCTTTGATAACTTCGGGCTTGCTGGCGAACTTTTTCGTCAGCTTCTTTTCTGTATCTTCAAGCATTGATTTAAAATCCAACAAGCTGGTAGCCTTAATTAAAGCGCCCAGCATAGGAGTATTTGGGATCTCTCTCCCGATCGTCTCTTTTGAAATTCCGGAAGCATCCACGGAAAATACTTTTCCGTTCTTAAAATTCAATTGTTTGCGGATCTCTGCAGGTGTTAGGCAGGAATTGACGATCAAAACGCCGTCCGTAGGCAAACCATCCGTAACATCGACTTTGCCCATAAGCGTTTGGTCAAGGACTATAACAATATTAGGATTAGTGATCGAACAATGCAGATAGATCTGCTCTGAGGAGATCCGGTTAAACGAAGCTACCGGGGCGCCCATACGCTCCGGTCCATATTCTGGGAAAGCTTGGATGTATTTTCCTAGGGACATTGCTGCTTCTCCAAGAAGAAGCGCAGCAGTTTTTGCCCCCTGCCCTCCGCGACCATGCCATCTTATTTCAACGGTGCTATCCATGTTTCTACTTTCGTTAGTGCTATCTTATCAAAAGCTAGACCTAAAATCAATAATAAAATAAATGGGACGACAGCCAGCGCGAACGCTTTCCATTTTACCGTCGAGGTAATATTTCTGAATGCGATCGCCCAAAGCCCATAAAGATAAATTGAAACAAGAAAATAAATAAAATTATATCCGACGCGAAAAGTGGCCAGGTCAAGCAAACCGTATTTAATTGTTAATGCGAGCGCCATTGGAAAAATAAATATCAAAAGCGCCGCGCTTGTATAAAAAGATCTTTGCAGGAAATCATCCAGTTTCCCTTTTACTCCGATCATGTGCGCCGAAAAATTAAGGATCGATCCGACAATATAAAAGGCCGCCCCGAAGCCGACCGCAAAAAGTCCGCCGACGATCGCCAGCGTGATCAGATAGAACATCGCTCCCAGGACAATAACTACGGGCAAAATAAAAAGAAATTTGTAGCCGGTAATACCTTCAATAAGCTTTGCGCCGATCGGAACAAATTGAAGCGCAAATACTACCATGGATGTGATCGCGGCCAGGAGCCAGCTTGAAACTAAAAAGAATGAAAGCGGCTTCTCCCGCCAATTTTCCGGCTTCAGTGTTGCATAAAAATAGATCGGCCGGGCAATGATCTTCCACCATGCGTCAAAATACCAGTTAATCATGGCTAACGATCCTCCTTCCTTCAAAAGATTTGAACAAAGTTACCGGATCCGCATAATCCATGTCCGCTCCCATAGGAAGTCCATAAGCGATCCTGGTCATATTCAATCCCAGCGGCTTTAATAATCTTGTGAGATAAATGATGGTCGCTTCCCCTTCGGTCGTCGGGCTGATCGCCAGCACAACTTCTTTTACATTATTCTTGCTAAGCCTGGTCACTAATTCATTGATACGCAGCGTTTCCGGCTCGATCCCGTCCAGCGGAGAAAGAAGGCCTCCCAGGACATGATATTTTCCTCTAAAAGCTCCCGAGCGCTCGATTGCCGCAAGGTCTTTTGTTTCTGCCACAACACAGATCGAATCATCCTGGCGGGTCGCATCGGTGCATTTATTGCAGGGGTTGACATCCGTAACGTTGAAACAGACCGAACAATAAGTTATCTTGTCTTTTGCTTCCATGATCGAGGCGACAATATCTTCGACGCTCTTTTTGGAAGTTGCCAGAAAATAGAATGCCAGCCGCTGGGCGGATTTCGGGCCAATGCCCGGCAGTTTTTGCAATTCTTCAATTAAATTCTTTAGAGTTGTAGCGTACACGTTTTTTATTTTATGCTATAATAACAAATCATGCAAGCCGCTAATAAAGCCGTCTTTCTGGATCGCGACGGAACGATCATTGAAGATCTCGGTTACGTCAGCTCCCCCGACCAGGTAAAATTCATCCCCGGATCGATCGCTGTCATAAAAACATTGAACCAGGCCGGCTATAAAGTCGTCGTGATCACCAATCAATCCGGGGTCGCCCGCGGCCTTTTTCCCGAAGGAATGGTCCATTCCGTCGATAAAAAGATCAACAAAGAACTCCTATCCGGCGGGGCATATGTCGATCATTTCTATTATTGCCCCCACCATCCCGAACACGGCCACTACCCTTACCGTACCGAGTGTGAATGCCGAAAGCCGCACGACGGACTTATTCGAAAAGCGGCTAAGGATCTAAATATTGATCTATCCGCATCTTTTATGATCGGGGATAAAGTGACCGATATTGAAGCCGGACAAAAAGCGGGAGTAAAAACTATTTTTGTCCTTACCGGCCATGGAGAAAAGGAAAAAAATACTTTCAAAAAGGCGCCGGATCATATTTCTAAAGACCTAAAAGATGCGATCGATCACATAAAATGAGCAGCCAATTAATAAAATATATTCCCGGCTTCGCAGGTAAGAAAGTCCTTATTCTGGGAGATCTGATGCTCGATGAGCATATCTGGAGCAAGGTCACCAGGATCTCCCCCGAATCGCCGGTCCCGATCGCCGACGTGGAACGAATTACGCACGTCCCCGGGGGCTGCGGAAATGTTGCCAGCAATATTACCGCGCTTGGCGGGATCCCATATCTGATAGGCGTGATCGGCGAAGATAGTTCAGGAAATAAACTCCTTCAATCCCTTGCAAAGATCGGGATCTCCTCCGATCATTTAATTGTTGATAAAACCCGGCCGACGATCCTTAAATCAAGGATCATTGCCGGCTCCCAGCAAATGGTCAGGGTTGACAGAGAAGACCGCACTTTCATATCCAAAGAAATAAATGACAAGATCATTTCAAAGCTAACCGAGCTTATTCCAAAAGTGGATGGCGTTATTATTTCCGATTATGAAAAAGGGGTCGTTAACCCGAAGATCTGCCAGGCCTGCATAAAACTGGCCAGAAAATACAAAAAACCGGTCGCGATCGACCCTAAAGGGGAAGACTATACAAAATATATGGGCGCCACGGTAATGACGCCGAACCTCAAAGAAGCCGGGACCGCCACGCATATTAATGTTTCCAATGAAGAGAATATGATCAAAGCCGGAAAAACGCTTTTTAAAAAATTAAGGATGCAATATATTTTGATCACCCGCGGACGGGAGGGAATGTCCCTTTTTAGCGCAAAAGATATTGTCCACATCCCTGCTCTTCCGCGCGATGTGTTTGATGTTACCGGCGCCGGGGATACGGTCATTGCCACACTGATGCTCTCGCTCTGCGCCGGCGCAAAGATGAAAGAAGCCGCTTCCATCGCGAACGTTGCCGCCTCGATCGTTGTCGGGAAAGTTGCAACCGCCTCCTGCTCGCGAAGTGAACTGGAAATATCGCTTGAAGGAAAAGAGCCTCTGGCAAATAAAGTTAAGACCAGAAAAGAGCTGGCCCAAATCGTAAGATCCCTTAAGAACGAGAATCAATCGATCGTCTTTACCAACGGATGTTTTGATATTCTTCATCTCGGCCACGTCCGTTATCTCAGAGAAGCAAAAAAGCTCGGCGACATATTAATTATCGGGCTCAATAGCGATTCCTCCGTCAAAAACTTAAAAGGACCGGATCGGCCATATATTTCCGAAATGGAACGGGCCGAGATCCTCGCCTCGCTGGAGTGCGTGGATTTTGTTACAATTTTCAGCGAGCCGAAGCCGGACGAACTGATCAAGATCGTCCGCCCTACTTTTCATGTTAAAGGGGGCGACTATAAGATCTCGGAGCTTCCGGAAAAAAAACTCGTGGAATCATTTGGCGGGAAAGTTGTCGTCATTCCCGCGATAGAAGGGAGATCTACGACAAATATTGTTGAAAGAATTTTAAAGAAAAGGGGGTAAATTAATGAAAACTACCTGTAAACAAAATAAAATCCTTCTATTCCTTGCTATTTCTCTCTTTTCCTTTCTAATCCTTGCTTCTGTTTCTCACGCTTGGTATTTAACAAAAGAATTCGCAAAGGAACTTCAAGAAAAACAAAGAGCGGTAGATAAAAACCCAAATGACCCTCTCACCCGTTTCGACCTTGCGATCACGATGGCCTACACCAATAAGATCCCGGACGGGTGGACAAACCTGAAAAAGGCGGTCGAGATCGATCCCGCTTTCAGAAAAAAGGGATTAGAGATCTATTACAACAAAGCCGTTGAATCACCGGACGACTGGCGCATCCGCTTTCGCCTTGCGTTCGCGTATTATTTCAACGATAAAAAACGGGATGCGATCGAAGAACTTAAGAACGTCTTGATCCTTGATCCGTACAATGTATGGGCATACGGCTATATCGCTTTAATTTACGGCGAATTAAATGAAGTGGATACCGCTTTGGGTTACACTAAAAAAGGGCTTGCCATCGACAGCAATGTTGCCGCGCTTCATCTTCTGTTGGCCGAAGGGATGAACCGCAAAGGGAATAAATGGGGAAGCATCCAGGAAACAATGGAAGCCATGCGCTTAAGGGCGCTCGGATATTGATCGATCTATGAAGCTAATACAGTCCCTTCTGCTGGGCATCTTTTTTCTTTTTTTAATTTGGATATTCTACTGGGCTCTTTTTTCTCCAAAGGAAGATATTTCCCAGCGGATCCATAAAACGATCAAAGAACAGGAAAAGCACGCGGACCTTTCATACAAAAAGGTTACGTTCGAAGAAATAAGCAGCAACGAAAAATATTGGCAGCTTGAAGCAGAATCAGCGATCATCAACAAAGATACCGGAATAGCGACACTAAAAGATACGACCGGTACTTTTTTCAGGTCAGGCAGAGAAGTCCTTCGTTTCCGCTCGCCGGCCGCGCTGTGGGATATGAAAAAGAAGGAAATATATCTTGACCAGCCGCTCGGCTACGATATCTCCTCAGAAAAAGAGGCCCTCTCTTCCAGCCAAAAAAAAGGAAAAGCTTCACTTTTTAATTTTAACCCGGGATTTGAGAAACGGAATAAATATTGGTTCCGGGCAAAGAACCTTAGCTGGAGAATGCTCGACCAAAAAATATTCTGCGATGGCGGGATCGTTGTCAAGAAAGGGAACATTACCGGCTATGCAAATTCTCTGATCGGCGATGTTGAATTCAATGAAGTCAAATTAAATGGCCTGCCGCATGTGGAGATAAGCGATCCTAAAAATGCAACGATCTACATTAGCGCAGAAAGCTTTGAATTAAAAAGAAAAGATAATTCACTTATGGCTTACGGCAGCCCCACAATTACATGGAAAGAAGCGCTGGTCGTCGCTCAAACAGCCACCTACCTCCAAAGCAAGCAAATATTAAGCCTTAGCGAAAACATTGTGGTTACCTATAAAGATATTTGGGCCAGCAGCAACTTGGCAGATTACCAGACAAAAGACCAGACGGTCCTATTGACTGGGAATGCCCGCGCAAAACAGGGAAGCAATGACCTGCAAAGCGATAAAATAATGGTATCATTAAAAGATAATAAGATCTCGCTTCTTGGAGGAAGCACGATCAATATCATTGAAGAGGGAACAAATGAGCCTACGGATACAAACTAAACCGAAAACCCAAACGATCGTCGCAATAGAAAAACAACCGACCGATCTGATCATTATTGGCGGCGGGCCGGCCGGCCTCTCAGCCGCGATCTATGCGCTCCGAGCCAAATTAAATACGATCCTTATCGAAAAGATGGTCCTTGGCGGAGCCGTGGCATCGGCCTATCGCATTGAAAATTATCCCGGTTTTCCCGAGGGTCTGACCGGCCTTGAGCTTTCACAAAATATGGCCAAGCAGGTTGATAAACTCGGTCTTCGGATCATCTGGGGAAGCGTAGATAAATTATCAAAGGATGATGGCGGGGCTTTCCATGTGCAGCTTGGCGAAAAGACCCTTTCTAGTCGGGCGGTAATAATTGCTTCGGGGAGCGAACCGGCAAAACTTGGGATCCCCGGCGAAGATGTTTTTCGGGGAAAAGGCGTTTCATATTGCGCAACCTGCGATGGTCCTTTTTACCAGGGGAAAAATATTATAGTCGTTGGCGGAGGAAATTCCGCGGTTGAAGAAGCGCTTTTCCTCACAAAGTTCGCGAATAAAGTTTCGATCGTCCACCGCCGAAATGAATTGCGGGCGGATAAGATCCTTGCCGAAAAAGCGCTCAACCACCCCAAGATCTATTTTTTCTGGCATTCAACGCTTGATGAGATCAAAGGCAAAAAAACCGTATCCGAAGTGGTCATTAAGGATGTAATATCAGATAAAAGATCTACGGTACCGATCGATGGCGTTTTTATCTATACGGGAAATAACCCCAACACTGGTTTCTTGAAAGATCTTGTTAAATTGGATGAGAACAAATGCATCGTCACCGACGATAAAATGATGACTTCGGAGAAAGGGATCTTTGCCGCCGGAGATATTAGGCAAAAAAATCTACGACAAGTTATTACCGCGGCCTCAGATGGCGCCATCGCAGCGCATTTTGTTAATGAATATTTAGCCGCCGAGAGGAATTGAACCTCCAACCTACTGATTACAAATCAGTTGCTCTACCAATTGAGCTACAGCGGCACAAAACCAATTGAGCCCTGCCTGCCGGCAGGCAGGTACAGCGGCACTATAGAGCTTCTACCAGCGGGTCATTAGCAGCCGCGCATTGTCATTGCTTGGCGAGACATATTTTGTATCAACGTCCACCAGCCAGTCAAACGATTCATTAGCACCGCCGCCCTGATCGCAGCGATAGCTTACAAGGAATTTCTGACCTTGCTTGCGGATATTCCAGCCTTTCACATCAACCGGAGTCCCTAGAGATTTGGTAAGGGCTACGACAGAATTTAGGGCGCTTTCTATCTTTGTCCCTTTTTTGGTCTTTCCTGCCTTAACTAATTTTAGAGAGTCGTTGCCAATAGCATCCGCAACTCTATAGTGCGATGGAGCGCGCGAAGCCACCCGATTTTCGATCCCAAGCAAAGAAAAGATCCTTGTATTATTCGTATCGTATTTTAGCGCCGACCTGAAAGCAGTTCTTGCTTCCGACTCAAGTCCGATATGCCGATAGCTTTCGCCTAATTCGATCCATGCAGTCACGGATTCCGGTTTCAGCATTAGGCCCTTCTTATAACTGGCAATTGCATCCTTGTTTTTCCTGGCAAGATAACTTTGATGCGCTTTTGAGAATAATTTTGTCGCGACCTGATCAGCAACAACTCTGATACTAATATCCCTATCGTCCTGGGCAAGGGCGTTTGCAATGGCATCCGCTGCAAGTTCGTTTTTATCCATTGCTATATAACTCTTTGCAAGCCAAAGATATGCCTTAACAAATTTTGGATTAAATTCGGTCGCTTCCTGGTAATATTTTGCTGCAAGCTGATAATTCTTATCTTTATAGGCATCGTATCCGAACATATAATAATCTTCCGTCGGTTCTTTTATGTTTTCCGAGGCGATCCAGCCTTCTTTCCCGTCTTCAAACATAACTTTATACCCGGAAACTTTTGCAACCCCGATTATGATCTGGCCCGCTTTAACGATCCTCGTAGAATTTCCGGTCAAAGCCGTACAAGTTGCGTTCACGGTCAGCGGCCAGCCATTTGATTTAACTACATTTGACGCGTCGGCAATATTTTTTTCTTCCGATTTTGGAGTATGATCGACAAAGAAATCTACTGTCCTTTGGATGCTCCCTTTATTCCCTTGAACATGATAGCGAACGATATGGACCCCTTCGGCTATCTTGCTGGGAACCTTATAGACGCCGGTCCATGATCTTCCATCATTGCTTGTTAAGTCGACAGTTCTTCGGCTAAAATCCGTTGTCGCTCGGATACCTTTTACGCTGGCTGCGGTCCGGACACTTAGGGAAATATACTCTTCTTTGTCAACTAATTTTGGATATATTATCGATTCCACCCAAACGATCGATAACCCCTCTCCGGGTTCTGTCGGTCCAGCCTTAATGCTAATATTTTCCCTGTCAAAATTAGCATAAGCATTCAATGAAAAACTAACCATACAGATGACAAAAAACAGCAACAATTTCCCTTTATTCATCGATTCACTCTCCTTGTTTTAATAATGCATTCAATATGTCAGGATCAGATTATCCAAGGCAACATCAACTTTTCCTTTTTCTTCCCCGGCAATTAATGATACTTGTATTTTAAGCAATCCACCCGAGCCATCTTTCTGATCCGGGTTCCAAATTCCGTCCCCACAGCCGGGATTCTCAAGTTTAAAGGCCGTAAACGGGATAGAATACCTGGACCATCCTTTACTAAGGATCGGGATCTCCGCCACCCACTTATCATCATTTGTCGGGACCCAATCTTTCGAAGGATCCTGCTCCAAAACCGCGTTCCCATTGTCGTCGTCAAATAACTCGATCTTGACCTTTCCGCCTGTTTCACTGCCATACATATCGATCTGAAGCCTGGAATATGGGGCCGCATCAATTCCAAGGTCGGTCCCGATCCCGCCGACAAACCAATTTGTCGTCCCGCCCTTTAATCTCAGAGAAAACTCGCCGCAGCTCTCAGTTACTGTGTCTTCGGCCTCAGACGTCGGGTTGTTTTCTATCGTCATCCCTACATTCCCGAATTTATACCATTTACCGGTCGTCCCATCTTCAAAACTATCGATCGAAATGAACGAAAACTGCGCCTCACTTCTGCCGACCATTAATACTAAAGCCATGAATACAAATACTACGCAAACCTTTAATTTATTATTTTTTTGAAACATTTTGTTTGGAAACTTTTAGTTTTCTATTACCCTCCTTTTTTAATTTCGTGCTTTCACTTTTAGCCAGCAGCATTGTTTCTGCTTTTTTTATTTTACTTTCTTTTCTGGCTTTAAATGGGATCAGTTTTACCGGCTTCCCAAAATGTAATTCTGTCCTTCCTTTTTTTGTTCTTTCCAGTTCTTTGCTTAATTTTTCGTTTTCCGTCTTTAGTTTTTCGCATTCTTTTGCGGTCTTAAAATTATTTCGATATAAAATATCGTAGGAGAGCTTCAATCCGTCAAAGTTATCAATATGTTCTTCCAGTTCTTTGGCCAACGATTCATTTTTCGCCTTGATCGTTTCTTTCTCGGCCAATAGTCCGTCGAGCTCATGTTTCAATTCGTCGATCATAAAAGACATTTCATCGATCTTTTCTCTGTTTTCATTTAACTCGAGATTTAGCAGGTCGGGAGGAGAATCAGTTGAGATCGAAATAGAGGAACCGTCCTTTTTATTTCTATACACGGTATAACCCTTAACCGCAGAGACAACCGCCGCAACCAGAAACGCACCGCCGCCAAGAATGAAAGCAAGACCGGACGTAATTGAAACTTCGTTCCCCGAGGATATTACTTGAGATAAAGTTGGGCTCATTATACGACCTCCTCTTTTTTTCTCTAATCCTTCCTTTCCTTAATGAAATAGGGAATGGCGCAGGGCGGAATTGAACCGCCGACGCACGCCTTTTCAGGGCGTCGCTCTACCGACTGAGCTACCGCGCCAACAATTGACCGGCCTGGGACTCGAACCCAGCACCACTTGCTTAAAAGGCAAGTGCTCTACCAGATGAGCTAGCCGGTCAAGGCTAAAATTCGGGCCCGAAGGGATTTGAACCCTCGATCTTCTGCGTGACAGGCAGACGTGTTAAACCGGGCTACACTACGGGCCCCCGAATTCATTTTTTATTATAACACGGCGATAGAAAATTAGACAAGGAAAATATGCGATGATATAATCGAAATCGAGAAATTAGTATGGAGGGATGGCCGAGTGGTTGATGGCGGTAGTCTTGAAAACTACTA
>JBAYJF010000033.1:0-13163 GCA_041665245.1 Candidatus Margulisiibacteriota bacterium
ATTTGGCAAAGGAATAGCATAATAATTATGGAATTCTCCTGTTGCACCTTGTGCTCGGGGATACTTTAGCTGGATCCGACCCAGGATCGAAAATGCGGCGTCATAGTCCTCCACTACAAGATTTATTCTCCAAATGTCAGAAGCCGAAAGATCTTCAAGAGAAAGCCCTCTTCTTTTCATCCGGTCATAAATTTCATAGACCCCTCTTTTTTCTACGACTATTTTTGGCTTCTTCTCATCCACAGCAAGTTTTTCGGCAAGTGCGACAATATCGCTTCTTGTAGCCTCATCAATTTGACTCCTTTTCGCGGAGATGCCATGATATTGCGGCTCATCGATATAATAGAATGACAGGTCCTCAAGCTCTCTTTTTATTTCCCACATACCAAGCGCATCGGCTAAGGGAACATAGCCACCCAATGTTTCAAGCGCTTTTTTCATCTGTTTGATTTTTGGCATTGACGCAAGGGTGCGCATGTTATGCAGCCGGTCCGCTAGTTTGATAACGATCACAGCCAGATCAGCGTTACCGTAGGAGACAAATTTGCGGCTAATATCTACCTTTGAAGGACTTAAACCTTCGGAATCCGCTTCTCCTTTCCCCAGCTCAGAAACGCCGTCGACTAAAAAAGCGACTCTTTCCCCTAAGCGCCGCGCCAAATAAGCTTTCGTAACTTTTTCATTGCCAATCCTGGAATCCTCGATCAGGTCATGGCACAGTGCCGCCGCCACCTCTTCGGCACCAAGCCCTCTTTCTTTTACGATCTCAGCAACAGCTAATACATGTTCAATATATGGTAGACTGTCTTCCCTGAAAACACCAAGATGCCCGCGCCAAGCCAGATCAAAAGCCTTGCGGACCAAAAGTCCTTCATTTTCATTATATCCTTTTTGGAGATTTTCAAGCCTTATAAAGGTTTGGTCATGGTAGGGTTGAAAAATAACAATATTCCCGGTCATGAAATTTCTTGAAAAAGTGTGGGGAGAAACCGGTTTTTTTTTGTCAGGGGTGGGAAAATTCCAACGAAATTGATCTGATGATCTGACCAGCGCCCTTGTAACACATATGCTTGCTTCCATAACATCTTTTTCGGCACATTTTTACAATAATTTCAGGTAGCGGAGCCCAATTATTTCAGCCGCGTAGCCATCTATTGGTATCGGGGGAGATAAAAAAGAGGTGGGAAAAAGGCGTCTCCAGCCTTTCGGAGGATTTTGCTGCCAATACAATTTTTTCGCCTGCCAAGTCGAATCTTTCTCTGATACAAAGTTGATCTCTGTTGAAAGCCCTCTCTTTTTCAGTTCAGTTTCAACCTCACTGCCAAAATGCCCGGCGCCAATAACAATAGAATTAATTCTGTTTGATGCAACATGATCAATGATCGAGAGGGAAAGCTCCTGTCTTGGCACAACTCTCCTGGAAAGCACATTTCCATTTTCGCTCATCAAAGCGACCCCGCATTTTTCCTTTCCCGGATCAATTGCCAAGATCATCGCTTTATTACAAATTCCAAAGCCAGCGGTCCAATGGAATAAATATTTCCTTTTGCTTGAACAATAAGGATCGCAGTCCGGTTGTTATACGACTTTAGTTTTTTTGCGGTATCCGCAATTTGAGCATACGGGACGCCTCCCACAGAACCGGATAGATCCGGGATAATTCCCTCCTCCTTCGCAAGCCGATGGGACTCTTTGAGTAATTCATATACTTTTTTCTCAAGCTGGTCGGAAGTTAATCCTTTCGGGATCTCAAGCCGTGCGATCTCTGTCCCATCAGAGAAAACCATATTATTTTCAAGCGTTTTAAAGGTCACCGGCACTTTTTCTCCCCACAAAACATTCCTGGCGGCAATAACGCTTACGATCGTAATACCATTTGAAGATAATAATTTTTCAACCGTTTGGTCATATATTTCCGGCATCGCATAAACCAGCGATTCGCTAGACTTAACCCCTTTTTCCCTGACATTCATTTCAACCGCCGAAAGAATCTGCGCAAGCCCGCTTTCGATCTTATCTTTTTCCGGCCCGCCTTTTATCACATAATTACCAATGACCTCGCCCACCCTAAATAAAACTTTTCCCGTCCGCGTATAATTTATTTCCTTGGTTAGGTTCGCACGAACCTTTTGAAGGCTTTTTACTTCTTTATTTGCTGCTTTTAGTTCCTCCGTAAGTTTTTCCTGCTCAAGTAATTTGTTTTCTAATTCAATGTTTAATTTTGACAATGTTTCATTGGCTGTATTTAATTCCATCGTCTTAAGGCTGATCTGTTTTTTAACTTCTTCAAGCCCCAGGACCGCGAGGCGCGCATCCTGCGAAATTGCCAGAAGAAAACCAAAAGTAGATACTGCGATCAAAACACCGGAGATCACCGTGACCATCGTCGCCGTATATCTGGGACGCATATTAAAAAGAGAGAGGCGCCGTTTTCCGATCAACTTACCGACATAATTGCCAATGTAGGCGATCGCCCCGCCAATAACAAGCAAAGACAAAATGATCTGGACTAAAAAGCTGGGGATCATTTATCGGCAGCCTTGCGAAGGATATACCAGCCAACTCCGCCCGTAATAAAGTTCGGAAACCAGGCGGCAAAAAACGGGGAAAGGGCCCCCATTTCACCGAAAGAAATACTGATAAAGGTCGAAATATAATAGAAAAATATTACCAGGATCGAGACTCCAAGCCCCATGGAACCGGAAGTCCTGCGAGGAGACAAGCCCAGCGGAGCGCCCAGCACCGCAAAAACAAGCGAGGCAAAAGGGATCGCCGTCTTCATATACAGCCGGATCTTGAAATCAACGACATCTACCCCCATTTTTTCTTTTAAAGAGATAAATTCCTTCAACTCATTGTAATTCATGTCATCCGGATTTTTATCCCCGATATCGAAATCGGCCGGGGAATACTTGATCGTTACAAATTGCTCCTCGAATTTAATCGTGTGCTTATACTCGCCCGTCGGGGCAATGATGTAGACCGTCCCTTTCTTAAAAAGCCATTGATTGTTATCTTTATTCCATAAAGCTTCATCCGCATTAATAATTTGGGCAAGCTTTCCGCTGGAAAACTCCTGAATAACGACCCCTTTAAGCTTTCCCCCTTCCATTGTCTCGGCATAAAATATTCTTTTTAGCTCTCCCTGCTGCAGCTCCGGTAAAAATACATTTTTTTGCAGTTTTGGCGCGCGGTTCGTCGCCTGCCCTATGACCAGGTTTTTTGCCGCCCGATTTGCTTCCGGAACGACAATTTCAGAAAAAACTAAATTCGCAAAAGAGACAAGCAGTCCCAAGAAGATCACCGGGACGATCAGCCTGAAAATAGAAATACCGGACGACTTGAATGCGGTAATTTCGCTGTCATGCGAAAGCCTTGAAAATGCCAATAAAGCCGCCAAAAGGGTTGCCATTGGAAAAATATAGATAATAATTCCCGGCAGCCGATAAACAAAGATCTGCAGGGCTACCAAAAGAGGCATCCCGTTTATCACCACCGCACGGACCAATTCAAACATGATCATGGAACAAGAAAGGATCGCGGTAAACGCCCCCAAGCCGAAAAGGAACGGCTCGATCAATTCCAAAAAGATATAGCGGTCGATTATCTTTATCACAATGTAAAGTTATCTCCGAGGTAAAACTTTTTAGCTTCTTCGCTTTTAGCAATGACATCCGATGTTCCCGATACCAAAATTTTTCCTTGATGAATAATATATCCCCTGTCCACGATGGCGAGGGTTTCTCTGACATTATGGTCGGTTATCAGGATCCCGATCCCTTTATTCTTTAAATATTTGATTATTCCCTGAAGGTCTGTCACCGTCTTTGGGTCGATCCCCGTAAAAGGCTCGTCCAATAATAGAAATGACGGGTTAGTCGCCAGCGCCCTTGCTACCTCTACCCTTCGCTGCTCGCCGCCAGATAATAAATATGCTTTTTGTTTTCGAAGATGGGTCACTCCAAGCTCATCTAATAAAGAGATCAGCCGGCTCTCATATTCATTTTTTGGCACCTCGGGCATAAGTTCCCAGAGAAGTAAAATATTTTCTTCTACGGTAAGCTTCCTAAAGATCGATGCCTCCTGCGGAAGATAGCTGATCCCCAAGTGCGAGCGCCGATGCATCGGAAGGTGCGTGATATCATGATCGCCGAAAAACACTTTTCCATTATTTGGCTTGATCAGCCCCACTACCATATAAAAAGTTGTCGTTTTTCCGGCGCCGTTTGGACCAAGCAGTCCGATTATTTCTCCCTGCTTGACCTCAATTGAGACATCATTGACCGCCGTCTTTTCGCCATACTTTTTGATCAAATTAACCGTTTTGATAAACATTTTTATTCCCCTTGCGTAAGATCAATTAATGCCTGTAATTTCTTTTGGGCCATTCCGGAATCGATCGAAGCTTCCGCCATTTTTATCCCCTGTTTAATATCCGCAGCTTTTCCGCCGACAAAGATCGCCGCTCCGGCATTCAATACGACCACGTCCCTTTTGGGCCCTTTTTCTTTTTCTCTTATTATCGACAGGATAATTTCCGCATTTTCATTTGGCGAAGATCCTAGGATCTCGTTTTTCGAAGCGATTTTTATCCCAAAATCCTGCGGCTTTATATCATATTCTTTTATTTTTCCGTCTTTTAAATGCGCAACCCTTGTTTTAGCGGAAATTGATATTTCGTCCAACCCGTCATGACTGCAAACCACCATCGCATGAACCGTTCCAAGTTTTTTTAATACTTCAGCCATAACATATGCAAGCTCGCGCTTGTAAACGCCAAGCAGCTGGGAGGAAGCGGCCGCGGGATTGGTGAGCGGCCCCAAAATATTAAATATCGTCCTTATCCCGATCTCTTTTCTGGTCGGGGCGGCAAAGCGCATTGCCTTATGAAAACTGGGCGCATAAATAAACCCGATCCCGGCCTGATTTATGCACGCTTCAACTTTTTTCGGATCAATATCAACCTTAACGCCGAGAACTTCCAGCACATCGGCCGATCCCGATCTTGAAGAAACCGAGCGGTTCCCATGTTTGGCGACCGATACACCGGCCCCCGCCGCAACGATGGCCGCTGCCGTTGAAATATTAAAAGTCCCGGAAGAATCCCCGCCGGTACCGCAAGTATCAACCAGATCTTTCGCCTGCGGGAATATTTTTATTGAGTGGCTGCGCATGCTTTCACTGCAGCCGGTGATCTCTTCAGCCGTCTCCTTTTTAATGCTTAATGCCGTAATAAACGCAGCAATTTGCGAAGGAGTAGCATTCCCATTCATTATTTCATCCATCGCAAAAGACGATTCTTCCCTGGTCAGATCGATCCCTGCAACTAATTTCTTGATAGCTTCTTTGAGCATGTTATAATTATATGGTGAAAGCACTTAACTTTCAACAAATTATCGATAATTTAAACAAATTTTGGGCCGATGCCGGCTGCGTCATTCGGCAGCCCTATGATATGGAAAAAGGGGCAGCCACCATGTCCCCCGCTACATTTTTTGGCGTACTCGGGCCAAAACCGTGGAAGGTCGCCTATATTGATCCGGTCAGAAGACCGACCGACGGGCGCTACGGCGAAAACCCAAATCGACTCTTTCATTACTTCCAATATCAAGTGATCATGAAGCCTTCACCGCTAAATATTCAGGATCTCTATCTAGCTTCGCTTAAAGCTATCGGGATCGATCCGGCAAAACACGATGTCCGTTTTGTCGAGGACAATTGGGAATCACCCACCCTCGGCGCTTGGGGAACCGGCTGGGAAGTATGGGCGGAGGGGATGGAGATCACGCAGTTCACCTATTTTCAGCAATGCGGCGGATTCGATTGCAAACCGATCCCGGTCGAAATAACCTACGGCCTGGAGCGGATCGCAATGTTCATCCAAAAAGTTAACAGCGTGTATGATATTAAATGGAACGATACCGTAAAATACGGCGATATCTATCTGCAGCAGGAAAAAGAACAATCAAAATATAATTTTGAATCGGCAAATATCGACTCTCTCCTCCAGCTTTTCAATCTTTACGAAAAAGAAGCCTGGCAATTGTTAAACAATAAAGAGATCATCCCGGCTTATGATTATATTTTAAAATGCTCGCACGCTTTCAATATTCTCGACGCAAGAGGAGCGGTCTCGGTCTCGGAAAGGATGGCCTACATTTTAAAAATCAGAAAAATGGCCAGAAAAATAGCAATATTATATGTTGAACCTACTGTTTGAAATAGGGACCGAAGAGATCCCAGCCCGTTTTATGCCGGCGCTGCTTGAAGACCTGGCCGGCAAAGCAAAAGAGAAGCTCGAGCGCGAAAAGATCACTTTTGATAAGATAAAGACGTATGGGACACCCCGCCGGCTGGTTCTCTATATTGAAAATCTCCCACAAAAGCAAACAGACATTAAAGAAGAGATCAAAGGACCTCCGGCAAATATTGCTTTTGGAACGGATGGAAAACCGACCCCGGCCGCGATCGGCTTTGCAAGAAAGAATAATATTGCACCGGAAAAAATAATCGTTCGAGAAAATTATGCTTATCTCCTGAAAGAGACAAAAGGAAAACCGACAGAAAAATTACTGGAAACGCTCTTGCCCGAGATCATTACATCCCTTCCCCTGCCGATCGCAATGCGTTGGGGAGAACTTGACTTCAAATTTATCCGACCGATCCATTCGATCATGGCTCTTTGCGGAAAAAAGACGATAAAATTTAAACTGGCAGGGATCCAATCTTCGAATAAAACGTTCGGACATCGCTATCGAAAAAATGTAGGGCAAGCCCTAGTGGTTTGCCGAGCGGGAGGCAAGGGACGAGCCCTTGCCCTACAGGATTTCAAAAAACAACTTTTAAGTTTAGGGGTAATTCTGGACCAAGACGAAAGAAAAGAGATGATCAGAAAAGCGGTGGAAACTGCCGCAAAAAAGGCCGGCGGAAAAGCGATCATCAGCGAAACCCTTTTGTCGGAAGTTACATTTCTTGTGGAAAACCCGATCGTCTACGTTGGGAGCTTTAAAAAGGAATTTTTGGAGATACCTAAAGAGGTCCTGATAACTTCTATGCAGAAAAACCAGAAATACTTTGCGATCGTGGATGAACAATATAACCTACTTCCAAAGTTTGTCGTGGTCACGAATGGCTGCCCGGATAAAAAAGTGGTCGAAGGAAACGAAAAAGTTTTATCCGCACGGCTCGCCGATGCCCGCTTTTTCTTTGAAGAAGACAAGAAAAATCCTCTAAAAATAATGGCAGCCGAGCTTGAAAAAGTATCCTTTCTTGAGAAATTAGGTAATATGGCAGAAAAATCAAATAGGATCAGCAAGTTATCGCAATGGCTGGCCAAACGGCTTAAGGCGGATGAAAAGACGATCACAAAAGTCGCTAGAATTTCAGAACTTTGCAAAGCCGACCTGAACAGCAAAATGGTTTATGAGTTCCCTGAACTCCAGGGAGTAATGGGGAGAGAATATGCGGCACTTTCGGGAGAAGGAAGCTTAGTTGCGCAAGGAATATTTGAACACTACCTTCCAAAATCGCAAGATGACGCTTTGCCGAACTCGCTGGAGGGGACCATTGTCGCGCTGGCGGATCGTTTTGATACCATCATCGGCGCTTTTTCTACCGGCTATATCCCGAGCGGCTCGGAAGACCCTTATGGAATAAGACGCTCGGCTTTAGGGATCATCCGGATAATTCTAGGCAAAAAGATCGACCTGCTCCTGGATGAAACAATTGAAGAATCCGGAAAATTATACGGACTAAAACCCAAATTACCCGAGATCCTAACTTTTATTTCTGCCAGGTTAAAGCCGATCCTGCTTGATAGAGGGATCCGTTATGATGTCGTCGACGCCGCCCTCTATAATTTTAACGACGTTTTAGACGTTCAGGAAAAAGCCATTGCGCTAAATAACCTACTTGAAAAAACTTGGCTGGAAGGCGTTATCGCCTCCGCCGACCGCTTGAGCCGGATCGCCGGCAATGCTCCCCGCCAGCAGGTCCTTGAACATGATCTTGAAGATGCAGAAGAAAAAGAGCTTTATGCCCTTTACTTAAAAATAAACTGGGAAGTCGGTGAAAGAGTAAAAAGCGAAAAATGGGAAGAAGCCGCGCTTGAACTATCCAAGCTAACCGCTCCGATCGAAGCTTTCTTTGATAAAGTCATGGTAATGCACAAAGATGAGCGGCTGAAATTAAACCGGCTAGCCTTGCTGAAAACGATCGAAAATCTCTATTTGTCGGTTGCGGATTTTAGAAAGATCGTAGTTCAAAAGTAGAAAAAAACCGCATCTATCACTCGTAAATAACTATATATCCCTTCCCGATCTCTTTATTATTCGAAATTATTTTGTAGACATATATGCCGTTGGCTAGGGTCGTGCCGGAAATATCCGAAACCCCGTTGAAAGTAACCGTGTTATATCCCGCCTTAGCGCCATTAGCCCCCTGGCTGAATTTCCTTGTCCAAACGACCGATGCTCCCCCTGACCCATAGAAATACAATGCAACCGGCGCGCTCTTATTCAAACTATACGAAACGATCGAAGAACCGTCTCTTTTAGGCGAGAATGTTGCCGGCGTCGACATGGCCATCCCCAACACCTGCACCTGCCCGGTAGCAACTTTCAGTCCAGTCACTTCTTTAATAGTAGTATTCCCGATCCCGTCTTTTACTTCAGCTTTCACCGAATGGGTTGCGGTTGATTCATCCGCCAGATCCGCTGCCGGAGAATAAGAAACGACCATTGCTTTAGCCGAAGAAGAGACCGTTGTCGGAGTTACGGTGCTATTATCCAGCCACATCTTAACAGACGAAACATTGATCGAAGTGTTATCGGCAAGCGATACTTCAAAACTTGGACGAGCATCGATATAATCCCCGTCTCTTATTGCAATTCCCTCTGCTTTGATCACAACCGATGGGACGATCGCATCCGCCAAGACCCCTTTGCCAACAAAGCTCATTTGCAGTGGCGCCACAGTCCCTCCGGTCACATACGTTGCGCCGGAAACCGAGATCGTATACGATTCTCCCTCCAATAGCGGCGTTGATGGGGTAAAACAAACTTTTTTATTTCCATTTGACCAAACAAATGTTCCGGTCCTGGCAGCGGCCAGAGACTGCAATTTGATCGTTACCGGTTGCCCGCGGGGGGCGGGAGGATTGATACCTGCAAGAATCGCCGCCTCAACAGAGGCCATCCCCGCAGTCGATAAACTTTCGGCGAATTCAATATCTATACTCGTTGCGGTTTCGCTCGGAGCGACCGCTTCCGGAGAAGTTGTCGGAGAAGCATTATTCACCGTGAACGATTCAGTTGTAGTAGCTCCAATATTTCCAGCCTGGTCTTCTGCGGTTATTTTAATGCGATATGCGGTGGATTCAACTGTTGGAACGTTCCAAGTATAGCTGCCGGATGCCGCGGCACTGCTGGTCAAGACCGTCCAGGTTTCATTGCTGGTCGAAGAGATCGTTACCGGCGTCGTCTTTAATCCGGACCCGCCGTCCGTCGCCGTCCAAGCTATCGAATATGTTTCACCCGTGATCGTTATTCCGCTCGTCGGCGCCGTAATGCTTATTGTCGGAAGCGTCATATCCACCGTTAAACTCCGCTGTGTCGAATAAATCCCCCAATTCCCAACCGCATCTATCGCTCTGACATCCCAAGTATGTGAAGTTTCAGTCAAGGTCACAGCTGCGTAGCTTGTCGCTTCCGTTGTTGTCTTTACTACTCCATCTATCCGAACTTCGTAGCTTACCGCACTGCTTACAGCTTCCCAGGTAAGGGTTGGTGTAGCAGTTATTAGAAATGCCCCATCAGCCGGAGCAACCAAAGCCACAGCTCCCGGGCCGACCGTGTCTACCGTAAACGACCAAGAGGCTGCATAGGCGCTCCAATTCCCGGCCAGATCTTTGGCTCTCACATCCCAGGTATGCGAAGCGTCCGTTAAAGCTATCGTTGGTGTAAAATTCGTTTCCGTCGTAGTTGTCTTCACAACTCCATCTATTCTTACTTCGTAGCTCACCGCTCCGGTTGAGGGAATCCAGACCAGGGGCGGGGTACTTTCATTCGTAGTTGATCCGTTTGCCGGAGAACTTAAGGAGGGCACTGCCGGAGCCGTCGTATCGATCACGATCGCTTTGCTTGCTCCCAGGGAATTTGTTGCCCCAGGACTAGCAAATAATACGTTTGCAGCATTTCCAGCTTCATCGCTGATCGTTCCACCATTGAGAATTAAAGAAGTTGAAGATCTATAGTCCAGGTCGCTGCTCGCGTCCCCCGCTTCGACCGTATAATTAAAGGTCAAAGTTGTCGAGCGCGAACCGCTTGCATAAATGGCAGACCTATTCGTTGCGCCGGTTTCAAGATCAATACTCGGCGCGCCCGTTACATTCACAATGCTGTCAAATAGCACTGTTATCGGGATGATCTCCCCAATTGTATATGTCCCATTATCTTTCGTCGACGATACGCTCTCAACAGTTGGAGCAGTTGTATCGACGTAATCATAGGCTCCCATATCCGTCCCTTCGGGGGTTCCTGCTGCAATACACGGGGAACTTGGGGACAAATTATAATTATTGCTTGCTTCGCTAACAAAAACAGGATCAGCCGATATTGTCCCAACCCCGGTCGCAACGCCCGACCAATTCGTTTCGTTTTTCCAAACATCATCATAGGTTTCTGTTACCGTTCCCGCAGTGTTATAAACCCCAATGCTTCCGGTTGTTGGCGTCCCGCCGTCAGGCTTGTTGCTGATAATATTATTTTTTAAGGTATAAGTTCCAGCCGTTGTCCTAAATCCATATAAGTTATTCACTAATGTGTTGTTGGTAACGGCGACTGTGTTACTTGAGTGGTTGAAATACAATGCGCCATAGCCTGTATTGTAAAAGCCTCTTACCTCGTTTGAGCCAATTGTACAATTTGTCAAATAAAAACCGCCGCTTGGGTGATAAATGCCGTACCAACTGCTTGTATTTCCGCTATAGCTGATTATCTTATTACTTAATATATTTATGTTATCAGATGCTGTATATTCATGGTAAACACCTAAATCCGCAGTAATCGTGTTTGATTCGATCGTTAAATTATTGTTCCCGCCATACATATGAATGCCATAACTCGTTGCATATGTATTTGATATCGCATTCCCCCTTATTGTCCCACCCGTCGTATTATTCGCCATATAGATCGCCCTACCTCCGTTTGCGCCTTCGCGAGTAATGCTGCTATTTAATATTTGGGTATTATTTCCAATAACATTTAGTGAATAATATGAGCTTGAGGTACAACTATTCTTAATGTTCACTCCATCTATTGTTGTGTTATTTGTTAATGATATGGTATGGCTGTTCGCGGTCCCTGAATCAACCGCAACTGCTTCAGACAAATAACGCTTTAATTGCTGGCCTATTGAAAACGTCTCTCCCGTACATCCATATGTCCCCGTTCTCAAATAGACAATACTTTCTGTTGAGCCTATCGCTCTTGCAACAGTCCTGAATGGCGAGCCTATCGTCCCGCTATTGCTGTCACTGCCATCCGTTGCCACATACGAATCGGTAACAATGCCGGAAACAAGCGCCAACGTAGCATAGGCCCCCCGGTTTCCCAAGTCATCCGCCGACCCAGAGCAGGGAGAGTCAAGTCCCAATTGATAATTGTTATTATCCGAACTCGCAAATCTGGGACAGGAAGTCGCATCATTTGTTTGTCCGTTTACCGTACCGGAATAATTAGTCGCGTTGTTATAAAGAGTATTATTATTTGAATTTACAGCCGCCGATTGTCGGTTTATGCCAATACTGCTCGTCAAGTAGCTGCCGGGACGCGGCGCGGCAGATATAATATTATTCTTAACTTCATAGGTTCCTGCACTTGTACCACTTACAGCCCATATTCCAATCGTATTTTTTACAATTGTATTATTTTTGATTGTGGCCGACCCGCCAGAGGTACCGAGATAAATTGCAGCACCGGACGCATTATAATAACCTCTTATCTCATTTGAACCGATCGTGAAGTTAACTATCGGGAACCCCCCGCTTGAATTAGCAAATCCGGCAGTTGCGTTACTATCCGAACTATGCGCAATTATCTTATTACTTACTATTCTCACATTCGAAGAGGTCTCATATTCATGATAGATCCCTCGATCCGCAGTTATGGTATTTGATTCGATCGTCGTACTGTTATTTCCGCCCCGAAGCCAAATGGCAGTTTGACCAAAATAGGCATTGGTTATCGTATTCCCGCTTAAGTATCCACCTGTGGTATTTGCAGCAAAGTACATTGTAGTCCCGGACCAGCCATTTCTATAAATAGTGTTATTTAATATTTGAGCATTATTTCCCAGCACATAAACCGCATAAGCGCTGTTTCCTGTATTATTCACCGATATGCCATCCAAGGTTGAATTACTTCCTAAATTTATAGTATTACTTGCGGCAGTTCCCGAATCGATCGTCGCAACTTCAGCCAAATAGTGCCTTAATTGCTGGCCGGAGGACGTCGTTTCGGCCGTACATCCATATGTCCCTGCTCTAAAATAGATATTGCTTTCAGTCGAGGCCATGGCAGTTCTAACAGTCCTAAATGGCGTACCAATGCTTCCGTTATTGGCATCATCTCCATCGGTTGCCACATAAGAATCGGTCAAGATCCCGGAACTAGTCCCCGAAGCAGCGTATGCGCCGCGATTCCCAGAATCGTCCGCATTGCCGATACAATTGGAATCGCTCCCAAGCAAATAATTATTATTATCCGCACTCAAAAATCGGGGAGCAGCTACTTGATCATTTGATTTGCTGCCAACAGTTCCGGAATAATCCGCCGCGTTATTGTAAAAAGTGTTATAAGTTGAAGTTACCGTCCCACCCGTCCGGTAGATCCCTATACTGCTCGCCCTAAAACTTCCGGGCCGAGGCGCAGCGGAAAAAATATTATTTTTTACATTAATAGTCCCCCCGGATACTCTTACGCCGTAAAGATTTTTTACAAGGGTATTGTGGGAAATAGTCATGGAATCATTAGCATTGTTAGCATATATTGCGGCATAGTAGGAATTATAAAAACCCCTTATCTCGTTCGAAGCGATCGTACAATTTGCTACATTATACCCGCCGGACTGTGTGCAAAACGCATACGCGCTATTTGAATCTCCGC
>JBAYJF010000034.1:0-13160 GCA_041665245.1 Candidatus Margulisiibacteriota bacterium
CTGGGTTATCGAAGGGAAATATTTTAAAATAAGTTGTTGACAAAAGACTGAGTATTGATATAATTCAATCATAAAAAGGGGGTGAAAAATATAATGAAGAAATTAATTGCATTGTTTGTTGTTTGTGGACTGCTTTTGGGAGTAGCGTACACTGCTGATGCGGCAACTAAAAAAGTTGTCACGAAAAAGAAAGTAGTGAAGAAAGCTGCACCTAAAAAAGTAGCTCCAAAGAAAGTGGCCCCGCGCCCAGTTGCACCGATTGCACCTGTTGCGCCGATCCCAGCACCAAGACCAGTTGCTCCGATCCCAACTCCAGTTAAGACCACGTCAGCTGGGGCATTCGGATGGGGATTGAATAGCGACATCTCTGGAACATACCTTTACAATGGTAAAGGACCTGCTTCTGGAGCGATGGGAGTCAGAATGGATCTAGTATTTAGTGATCCTATGGCTTTTGGAACTTGGGTTGGATTGTCTGCTGACGCAGTGAAATATAAAGTTGGCTTAGGTGGATTCTATGGGAAAGATAATTATGATAAAAAGATCTATGCCCTTCCACTCTATGTTGACGGAGTTATCATGTTGCCAGCAGCACTACTCGGTGGTGTTGATTCCTATATTGGAGGTGGTGTAAACTACGCTCTTTATGGGACCGGAAAAACCACAGGTACTTATGGTGGCCAAGTATATTATGGCATCATGGGAGACTTGGGTTTAGGATTAGGAAAAACTGCACTTGAAATCGGTTATGGCGTTGTTAGAGCGGGAACCGGAACCGGTAAACGTTCGGCAAAAGGCTTAACCATTTCGGTCAGCCAACCTTTCGTATTATAAAAGAGAGAGGGCCTGATACTTTAAAGAGAACTTGGATACTTTAGAGGAGAGGCCCTCCTCTTTTTTTGGTGTTATTCACTAATTAATTATTCCCGAATTATCACAAATTATTTATTCAATATAAAACAATCACGAATTGACCTAAAAGACTATTCGAATTCGTATAAGATTGAGGAAAGAATTGATATTCCGGCGGTTTCGGTCCGTAAGATCCTATTTCCTAAGCTAACCGTGAAAAAACCTGCGTTTGTACCCAATTTTATTTCTGTTTGAGAAAATCCGCCTTCAGGACCGATCAAAACCAAAATATTTTTAGGTTGCTTGCTCTTTTTTAACAGATCTTTTAAAGTCGTCTTTTTTTCAAGCTCCCATGGGATCAATGCCAGATCATAAGTGTTTTTAAGTTTTATTACTTCCTGGAAATTTGTTAAAGGCGATATTTCAGGGATGATCGCCCGGCCTGATTGCTGGGCGGAGGACTTAGCAATTTTATTTATCCGTTCAAGATTAATATCTCTGGAAATACAGCGCTCGGTTAACATCGGGATTATTTTAGAGACCCCGAGCTCGGTGCATTTCTCAACGATCAGGTCCATTTTTTTGCTTTTAGGGAGCGCTTGCGCGAGAGTGATCTTTGTGTGGGGCTCAGTATCATTAATAATTTCTTCAATAATTTGGCATTTAACAATATCTTTTCCGATTTCCGCGATCTTTGCCCTGAAGACTTTTCCGCTGCCGTCAAGAATGGTTATCTCGTCCTCAACGCCGCATCTTAATACATCTTTAACATAGTGGGCATCAGATCCATGAATATTGGGAAAATTATCAATGGGAACAAATATTCTAGGCATTATTAAATTTCTTTAAAAGTTCTTCCTGCTGCTTGCTTATTTTAGATGGTATTTTTATTTCGACCAGCACATATTGGTCGCCGCGGTCCCTTTTGTTCAGGAAATGCATCCCTTTTCCTTTAAGCCTGAAATTTGAGTTTGGCTGCGTTCCGGGTGGGATGTTTAGAGTAGTTTCGCCATCAATGGTCGGGATCTTTATTGTATCTCCCAGAATTGCTTGAATAAAAGTAATTTGAGACTTGGAATGCAGATTCTCTCCATCGCGCATTAAGTTCGGGTGCGGTTTAACATTAATGAAAACATAAAGATCGCCGGGCGGTCCGCCTTTATTTCCGTTATTTCCCGCTCCGTTTACCCGCAACCTTGAATCCGAATCAATTCCCGGCGGAACTTTTACTTTTATGGTATGTTTCTTTTTTTCTTTCCCGGTCCCTTTGCAGCTTGCGCAGGGAGACGTAATTATTTCTCCGGCTCCCGAACAGGCGCTGCAAGGATAGAGCTGCGCCATATTTCCTAAAATGGTTCGTTGGACCTTTTGGACGTGTCCGCTGCCGCCGCAGGTGCTGCAGCGAGTAGGGGATGTCCCAGGCTTGCTGCCGCTTCCTTTGCATGCGCTGCAGGCAACAAAATGCAGGATCTCAATTTCTTTTTCTATCCCTTCATTTGCTTCTTCAAGGGTGATCGATAGATCGACCCTAAGATCTTCGCCGCGTGCGGGTCCCTGTTTTTGTCTTCCTCTTTGCCCGCCAAAAAAAGTATCAAAAAGATCGGAAAATTCTCCAAATCCTTCAAATCCCTGGAAACCGCCTCTGCCTCCGCTAAAATCAAACCCGCCGCCCGCGCCGCCTTCCGTATGACCAAAATTATCGTATTGAGATCGTTTCCCGGGTTCGGAGAGGGTCTGATAAGCGGAATTGATCTCTTTAAATTTATCGGCAGCTCCGGATTCTTTGTTGACGTCCGGATGGTATTTCCTGGCAAGGCTGCGATATGCCCGCTTTATTTCATCTTGCGAAGCATTTTTACCTACTCCAAGGGTTTCGTAAAAATCCCGGCTCATTTATCTTCTTTTACTTCATGCTCGACATCAACGGTCTTTTCTTCGCCGGTTGCGCCGGGTTGAGGGTTATTTTCTGCTTGCGGATTAGCTGCTTCCGCATCTTTATAGAGCTTGGCCGACATTTCATAAACTTCTTTTTGAAGGGCATCCAATGCCTGTTTTATGACGGCCGTATCTGTCCCGGCAAGCGCCTTTTTAACCTCTGCGATCTGTTTTTCTACTTTTTCTTTGCTTTCTTTGTCGATCTTTTCGCCTGCATCTTTTAAGGTTTTTTCAGCGGTATAGGCGAGGGCGTCTGCCTGATTGCGGACCTCGACTTCTTCTCTTTTTTTCTTATCATCCGCTTCGGAAGCTTCGGCCGCTTTTTTCATCTTTTCAATTTCTTCTTTTGATAAGCCCGAAGATGCGGTGATCGTGATCTTTTGTTCTTTGTTGGTCCCTTTATCTTTTGCTTTAACGTTCAATATTCCGTTCGCATCAATATCAAAGGTGACTTCAACTTGAGGGATGCCTCTTGGTGCCGGCGGAATGCCATCTAAATGAAACCTGCCGAGCGAGCGGTTATCCGCGGCCATGGAGCGCTCTCCCTGAAGGACATGGATCTCAACCGAAGTTTGTCCATCCGCCGCGGTCGAGAAGACCTGGCTTTTAGAAGTCGGGATGGTCATATTCTTTTCGATCAATGGGGTCATAATGCTTCCCAATGTTTCGATCCCAAGCGTTAGGGGGGTAACATCGAGAAGGACAAGGTCTTTAACTTCTCCTGCCAAAATTCCGCCTTGGATCGCCGCGCCGATCGCAACGACCTCATCGGGATTTACCCCCTGATGCGGCTCTTTGCCAAAAAACTTTTTAACTGCTTCCTGGACTTTTAACATGCGGGTCTGTCCGCCGACAAGGATCACTTCATCGATCTGGTTGGCGGCGAGGCCGGCATCGGAAAGTGCCTGTTTGCAGGGGATAAGGGATCTTTCGACTAGATCTTCGCAGAGCTGATCAAGTTTTGCCCGTGTTAATTTTAATACCAAATGTTTTGGTCCGCTCTGGTCTGCGGTAATAAAAGGAAGGTTGATCTCTGTTTCCGAGGCGGTCGATAATTCGCATTTTGCTTTTTCAGCCGCTTCTTTAAGGCGCTGCATTGCCATCCTATCTTTTCCAAGATCGATCCCCTGGTCTTTTTTGAATTCATCCAGGAGCCATTTAATGATCTTATGATCAAAATCATCTCCGCCTAAGTGCGTGTCTCCATTTGTGGATTTAACTTCGAATACGCCGTCCCCAATTTCAAGAATAGAGATATCAAAAGTTCCGCCCCCAAGGTCATAGATCGCGATCTTTTCGTTCTTCTTTTTATCCATGCCGTAGGCAAGCGATGCGGCGGTCGGCTCATTAATGATCCGAACGACCTCGAGCCCGGCGATCGTGCCGGCATCTTTTGTCGCCTGGCGCTGGCTGTCGTTAAAATAGGCGGGAACGGTAATAACTGCTTTCTTTACAGTTTCTCCGAGAAAAGCTTCCGCGGATTGCTTCATCTTTTGAAGGATCATGGCCGAGATCTCCGGAGGTGAATATTCTTTTCCGTCGATATTGACGCTGGCTTCGCCTTTGCTCCCTTTTACCACTTTATAGGGGACATATTTTAATTCTTCGTTTACTTCATCATGCCTTCTTCCCATAAAGCGCTTGATCGAAGCTATTGTATGCTCGGGATTCGTGATAGCTTGTCTCTTTGCCACCTGTCCGACGGTTTTTGATCCGTCTTTCATGAAGGACACTACCGATGGTGTAGTCCTTCCTCCCTCGGCGCTTGGGATGACGGTCGATTCTCCTCCCATCATTACTGCTACGCAGCTGTTAGTTGTTCCCAAATCGATACCAATGATCTTTTCTTGTGCCATTTTTCTTTCCTCCTCATTTATTTAAAATCTAAATACTAATAACTAAATACTAAACAAATTCAAATATCAAAATTCTAAAGAATATTTTTAATATTCGAATTTCGGATTTGTTTAGGGTTTCGGACTTCGAATTTCGGATTTCTTGGACACTATAACCATAGATGGTCGAATAACCCTTCCATTCAAAGCGTATCCCTTTTGCATCTCCTCAAGAATTACTCCCGCAGGCCCTTTGTCTTCCTTTTGCATTATTGCTTCGTGTATATTCGGATCATAAGGAAGGCCAAGTGAAGCAATTTCTTTCACACCATGTTTAATTAAAGTATCTTCGAATTGTTTTTTAATTAATGCCAATCCTTTTCTAATATCTTCTTCCGCTTTTGAATTTGATGCGGATTCCATTGCTCTTGAAAAACCGTCGAGAACGGGAAGGAGCTCGGTTATCAATGTCTCATTGGCGAATTGGATGAATTGCGCTTTGTCCAGTTGGACCCTCTTTTTGAAGTTATCAAAATCGGCAAGGGTCCTAAGCAGCCTGTTCTTGTTTTCATCAAGCGCTTCTTTTAAAAGGTCTATTTCACTCTTTTCTTCTTGTGGTAAATCTTCAATAATTTCTTTGATTTCCTCACTCATTTGGATCATCCTCCATGAAAGATTCCAACTGTCTTGATATAGCCTCAAGGATCCCTGCGGTTCTGGCGTAGCTCATTCTGGTCGGGCCGATGACGCCGATACCGCCGGAAGCGACATCTTTTATTTCATACGAGCTCATAACTACGCTGCAGTCTTTGATCTCTTTAAAGGTATTTTCTGAACCGATCCTTATTGTGACCCCTTTTTCGGTCGTATATTCGCGGACGATATCTACCATTAGATCCTCTTCCTCAATTGTTTCCATGACCCGCTGGGTATATTTCATATCCGAAAATTCAGGCTGCTTGAGCATATGAGAAAATCCGGTCGAATAGAGCCTGGTTTTGTTGTTCAATGTAGCAACAACGGAGGCGTATTCAAGTAATTGTGACAGAACCTTCAAAGTGTTGTGCAGGGCGTCTTCAATATCATGATTGATCCTTTTCAGCCCATCATCGATTATTCCGGTTTCCTTTGAAGTAAGCTGGCGCAATTTCATTAAATTGTTTACATAATATCTATAGCCTTGGTCGGTAGGGATGCGGCCGGCGGAAGTATGCGGCTGCATGATCAATCCCATAGCTTCAAGATCGGCCATTTCATTTCGAATAGTGGCAGGGGAGAGTTCGTCCATGTAGGCGCGCCAGATATTACGGGAGCTTACCGGTTCCGCAGTATGCAGATAATCCCGGACAATGGCTTCCAGTATTTTCTTCTTTCTATCGTCTAATTCTATTTTATGGATTATCATTAGCAGTCTAACCTCTTGAGTGCTAATAATATCATTTTATCCAAAGTGGTGTCAAGGGGAGGGCTATTGAAACTATAAAGGTTGACGTTTTTGTTTGATGCTATTAATATACACGTGCGGGGGATAAACAATGCGCTATTTAAATAGATTTTCGAAAGCACTGGCCGGAATATTGAGCGTTATTTTCTGTTTTTCTTTTGCCGGAGCGGCGAAGGCGGAGAAACAGCCTAAGGATAAACTGTTGGGCCAATTGAGTGATCTAAAAAGGGAGCCCCAGGAGGTTAAAGCCCCGGCGGCAATGTGCTATACCGTTGTAAGGCCGCAAATGACCGTTTCGTTTCATTGCGATAAATGCGGGAATATATCTGTTTTTAATAAAAATTCCGGTGCGGGGAATATTGCAGAATGCGTTGAGAGCATAAAATATCTTTCAAAAAAGTCGCCGGATAAAATAAAATATAATTCGACCAGGCTGTGCAAAATATGTAAGAAAGCAAAAAGTAAATTAGGTATCGATGTTTTTATTAAATGTTTTAGCTGCAGCAAGGAAATTGCCTGGGATGTAACCACTCCGGAAGATCTGAGGATCGTAAGACCGTTCCTTTTTTCACCCGAGATACAAAGTAATATTGATAAAGGGGTTTTTATTTCCCGAGGATCGATCGAAGCCGTTTATCAAGATGATTCCGGATATATTATCGAGCATGTTTTTTGCGGCGATTGCAAGAAAAAGCTAAAGCCATAAATTAGACGAACTTTTCGAAAACCAAATTGCCGAGAAATAAACCTTTTTTTGTAAGACGGATATTGTCGCCGGATTCTTCTAGCAGCCCTTGCTGTTTTAGCTCTACTATCTCTTTTTCGAAACCAATAAAATGTGCTTTGTTGATCCCATCAAGCAATCTTAGGCCCATGAAGAGCGTCTCACGTTGATCGGTGGCGCCTTGCCTGCCGGCAGGCAGGTCGTGCGAAACGTCGGGCGCCAGACGGCAACCGTTTCGCCTGACACCACCACTACCGATATACTCTTCAACATTGCTCGTATTTTCCCAGTGTTTGCCATTAACATGCGAATGAGCGCCGGCGCCGATCCCGAGCCAATTGCCCATTTTCCAATAATTGATATTGTGTTGGCACTCAAAACCCGGTTTAGCGAAGTTTGATATTTCGTAGTGTTTGAAGCCAACGCTTGTTAATGTTTCAATGGTTAACTCGTACATATTCGCATCCAAATCTTCGTTTATGATTTTTGATTTTGAAATTGGGATTTGTTTCGGATTTAGTATTTCGGATTTAGTATTTCCCCAAAGGGGTGTTCCTTCCTCGATTTGTAAATTATATGTAGATAGATGTTCAGGCTTCAAACTTAAGGCTTCAGCCAGGTCTTCTTTCCATTCTTCCAGTGTTTGTCCCGGAATAGCAAATATTAGATCAAGGTTAATATTCTCAAAGCCGGCTTCTTTTGCGTTTTCAAACGCTTGATAAATTTGTTTGGAGTTATGGATCCGGCCGAGATATTTTAGATATTTATCGTTAAAAGATTGTGCTCCGAGCGAGAGGCGGTTTATGCCGATGTTGTGTAATTTTTTCAGGAATTCAAGCGATACAGTTCCCGGATTTGCTTCAATCGAAACTTCCTGAGCTCTGCTATCTGCTTTCAGCTTTCTGCTTTCTAACGCTTTTAATATTTTTTCGAAATGCTTTGGTTTTAGGAGCGTAGGTGTGCCGCCGCCAAAATAGATAGTAGAAAGTGGAAAGTAGAGATTAGAAAATTGGGAAGAAATATCTTTGATCAATGCTTCGACATAATCATCAATCAAGTCTTCCTTCCTCGCATACGACACAAAATCGCAGTAATTGCATTTTTGCTTGCAGAAAGGGATGTGGATATAAATTGAAGGGATTGGAAGGGATGAAAAGGGACTAGGATGGAGCATAGGGATTACTCACTAAGTTTTAACACGGCCATGAACGCTTCCTGGGGAACATCGACCGAGCCGATATGCTTCATCCGCTTTTTGCCTTCTTTTTGTTTTTCAAGTAATTTTCTTTTTCGGGTGACATCCCCGCCGTAACATTTTGCGAGAACATCTTTCCTTAAAGCCGAAATGGTTTCGCGTGCGATGATCTTGCTTCCGATCGAAGCTTGAATAGGGATCGTAAATTGATGTTTAGGAATGACCTCTTTTAATTTTTCAGCCAGCCGCTTTCCGACATAATGTGCTTTGTCGCGATGGACGATCGTAGAAAGGGCGTCAACCGGTTCGGAATTTAATAAAATATCCATTTTAACGAGGTCGGAAACCTTGTAGCCGATAAGTTCGTAATCCATCGAGGCATAGCCTCTTGATACGGATTTCATCTGGTCGTGATATTCGGAAATTAATTCTGACAACGGGATCTCGTAGCTAAGCATTACCCGCGTTGGATCAAGATATTCCATCCCTTTAAATTGGCCCCTTTTATCGGTCGTGATACCCATCAACGGCCCGACATATTCGCTGGGTGTAAATATTGTCAGCTTGCAGAAAGGTTCTTCGATCGATTCAATATCCGAAGGATTCGGAAAATCAGCCGGGTTGTCGATAAAGATCGGTTTTTTATTCCTGAAATTTATCTGATAGATCACGTTCGGAGCGGTTGCGATCAGGTCCAGGTTGTATTCTCTCTCCAGCCTTTCCTGAATAATTTCCAAATGCAAAAGTCCCAGGAAGCCGCATCTAAAACCAAAACCCAGAGCGGTCGAGGTCTCTTTTTCATAAAATAATGCCGCATCATTTAACTGCAATTTATCGAACGAATCCTGCAAATGTTCGAAATCACCGGAGTTCACCGGATAGATCCCGCAGTAGACCATCGGCTTGATCGGTTTATAGCCGGCAAGTGCTTCTTTAGCCGGATTTTTAGCTTCCGTTACCGTATCGCCGACCCGGCATTCCCTAACGTTTTTTACGCCGGCGATCATGTATCCGACTTCGCCGGCAGAAAGAGTATCTTTTTTGAATAATCCAAGGCAAAGGGTGCCGACTTCCAGCAATTCATAATCGGATCCTGTCCCCATCATTCTTATTTTTGTTCCGATCTTGATCGATCCGTTAACGATCCGAATATAGGAAACTACTCCTCTATAGACATCGAAATGGGAGTCAAAGATCAGCGCTTGCAGTGAAGCATCTTTATTTCCTTTTGGCGGCGGAACCCTGGCAATGATCGCGTCCAAGACCTCTTTTATTCCGATCCCTTCTTTTGCGCTGGTGAGGATCACTTCTTCTTTTGTATAGCCAAAAACATTTTTTATCTCTTCAAGGACTTTATCAACCTCGGCATTTGGAAGATCGATCTTATTGATGACGGGAATGATCGTCAGGTTGTTCTGCATCGCCAAATATGAATTTGCCAGAGTTTGAGCTTCGATCCCTTGAGTTGCATCAATGATCAATAGGGCGCCTTCGCAGGCGGCAAGCGATCTTGATACTTCATAAGAAAAATCTACATGGCCGGGAGTGTCGATCAAATTGAGAATATAGCCATTGTATTCGATCCTGACCGCCTGGGCCTTAATTGTGATCCCTCTTTCTCTTTCGATATCCATGTTATCAAGGACCTGGGCTTTCATTGCCCTTTTGGAGATCGTATTCGTAAATTCCAGTATGCGGTCGGCCAGCGTCGACTTGCCATGGTCGATGTGGGCAATAATAGAAAAATTTCTTATTTTATCAAGCATATATCTACATTTTAACACAAATGTAGGCGGTTGACATTGAGAGGGGAAAAGTAGATAATACCGAGAGTAAATGCAAATATTTAAATCAAATTTGCGGGGGTTATTCTTTTTTTCTGCTCTTATTTTCCTTTTTTTAACAAAAGCTTATGGAGTAATTGATCTTACGGATATAGGCATTGGGGCAAGATCGATGGGAATGGGGGGCGCTTATGCCGGATTTGCCGACGATTCCAGCGCAATATTTACCAATCCAGCGGGACTCGCAAAAGGAAAAGACCTAGGTTTTATAAGCATGAACGGGACGATGCTGGGGGATATCAATTATTTTATGCTCGGTGCCTCCGATAATTCGCCTCTTGGACGCTTTGGCCTTGGATATTTAAATGCTTCGACCGGCGGAATTCCACTAACTACGATCACGGGAACCGGCTCTACGGCGGTCGTGTCGCAATATGGAACAACGGACTATAACAACGGCCAGGTATTTATCTCTTATGGGAATAAATTGGGAAGCCTTACCCGCGGAAAATTTGGAGATAATATTTCCATTGGCGCTGCGGTTAAGTTTTTTCTTCAAGGTTTTTCAGGCGGCGGAGCGCCGATGCAGGACGCCAATGGGGCAGGGATGGACGCGGATCTTGGCCTTCAGTTTGAACCTAATAATTGGGCCAATGTTGGATTGGTCTGTAAAAACTTTCTGCCGGCCGGTTTTGGCGGAAAATTTGTATGGAAATCAAGAAATGGAGAGCCGGAGGTCGTGGAAGGTGTTCCGATGTCGTGGCGGCTTGGCGGCCGATTTAAAATAATTGGGCCGATAGCAATAAAAAGTAATTCATCTCAAAAGCTTGATCTGATCGCGGATTATGAAAATCAGAACCAGGTTGGGCGGCCTTCGCTTTTTCATGTTGGGGTTGAATACGCACCGCAAGAAACGCTTGCCTTAAGGTTTGGTGTCGATCAAAAGCCTAAAGCCGGCGAAAGCGGGATCGGGGTCGATAATAACCTTACTTTTGGTGTTGGTATGAATTTCCGCGGATTTACTTTTGATTATGCTTATCATCGGTTCGGAGAGATCAGCGACAATTCGGCGCATTTCTTTTCGATCGGATACAAAGGGCCCGAAGAAGTAAAAACGGTGAAAACGGTCAAGGAGAAAAAGGAAGAAAAACAGAACAATATTCCTTTTCCGACGATCGTTCCAAAGCCAAAATTAATTAATTTTACCGATGTACCGTCGGACTACTTTGTGCGCATGCCGATCGAATATTTATCCACATTGGGGATCATGTCCGGTTATCCCGACAATACTTTTAAACCGAAAAAAGAGATCACGCGAAGCGACTTTGCAGAGCTATTAGTGAAGGCAAAAGGATTTGATGTCGGCAATAACGTAAAAATAAAATTCTTGGATGTTCCCATAGGTAGCGACGCGGCGCCTTACATTAGCATGGCGGTTGAGAAGGGGTATATTCAAGGCTATCCGGATGGGACCTTTTTGCCCGATGGCCGGATCTCCCGCGCGGAAGCGGCGCTTGTCATGGCAAGATTTTCCGGGGTTTATTTAAAGAAGAGAGTTCGGCAGAAACCTTTTCCGGACGTTGCCGTCGGACATTGGGCCGCGCCCTCGATCGCGGCGGACAAAGAGCTTGGGTATTTTGAATACTTAAGCGGCAAGAGTTTTTCTCCTGCATCTTACCTTACGCGCGGAGAAGCAGCGGAGATCATTTCAAAGACACCATTTGCGAAAGCGCAGATCGATAAGCTGTTATCGGGGAAGAAGTGATCCGGATCCTTAAACGGATTTGATCGCTAACAGTGCTTTTCTCTCTTTTTCCGGATATTTTTCTATTGCGTAGCGGAGCATTGTGCGGGGCATTTTAGTAATATTTTTATCCAAGAAGTTATCCAGCTCTTTTTTTGAGCATCTTTTACCGACTTCGCGGAGCATCCAGCCGACCGCTTTATGGATCAGAACATGCTTATCGGATAAAAGGAGCTGGGCTAATTTATGGGTATCTTCGGTCTTTCCCAGCTTTATATAGTGAAAGGTCGCAATGATTGCGATCCTTCTATCCCACAGGAGATCAGATTTTGCCAGTTTATAGAGTGGGGCTTTGTCTTTTTCATTAAGAAATGCGCCAACGATATGCTCGGCTGAAACATCGACCAGGTCCCAGTTGTTGATATGTTTTGTGTTATTTAGATAAATATTATAAATAGCTTCTTTTGTAATATTGTCTCCACGTTTATATTTGCTTACTAATATAAGCAAGGCGGCCAGTCGTTCTTCATGGATCTTTGATCGCAAAAGAGTTTCCGTCTCTTTGAGTGTAAGTAGGGGAGCATATTTTTTAATAATGCTTCTTGTTATAGGGACGGTGACCCCGATAAGGATATCGCCTTCGGCATATTCTCCTTTGCCGGTTTTAAAAAAGCGAGAGAGGAACTTAGCTTTTTCGGGATTGGCCAGCTTTTTGAATTCGGATCTTATATCGGATAAGGTGGGCATATACGATATTATAGTACATCTTTATTCCTTGACGCTATGCAAAATATTTATGCTATAATCTCAAAATGATAAAAAAAGTTATTCCACTGGCAATATTATTCGCACTGATTTTCGGTTCTCTCTCTAGTTTTTGCTCTGCAAAATCCCCTGTACTAAATATTTTAAAACAACTGGATACGATCACTGCGGCAAGATCATTAAAGACGTTGGACAATATATTTTCTCGATCGGCTTTCACTAAAAAACATCATCCGGGAGGGTGGGATTATATCGAAAGCAAAGAAGATAAAAATAAGGATCCATATTTTAGTGTAATTAATATAACGTTAACAAAATTCGGATTTAACGATGTAGCGCTGGAAGTTAGGCCCGAAGCTACTATCAGTAAAGATGCGGTCATCAAACATTACGGAAAGAAATTTTCAATGGTCCCGATGGCGCCGGAAAACTTTACGGTCCATCGTATTTCTTATTTGCCAAACAAAAAGACCCAATTGATCTTCGGGTTTGTTCAGTCTGGATCAAGCGAAATTCTATCTGATGCTACCATTCGAAAATTCTGAACAAAAAGATAATTGAAAGCAGAAAGTAGAGCGTAGAAAATAGATGTTTACGTCTATTTACAGCTTTCTATTGTCAACTTTCTACTTACTAAAAACGGAGGGGGAGAGATTTGAACTCTCGCTGGGATTGCTCCCACTAACAGTTTAGCAAACTGCCCCCTTAAACCACTTGGGTACCCCTCCGTAATCAGAAAATAGAAAGTAGAATTAGAAAATAGAGCATAGGAGAAGATCTAATTTCAACTCTCTACTTTCTAATCTCTACGTTCAAGATCGGAGGGAGGAGGATTTGAACCCCCGAAACGCTTGCGCGTTTAGTAGTTTTCAAGACTACCGC
>JBAYJF010000035.1:0-12843 GCA_041665245.1 Candidatus Margulisiibacteriota bacterium
CCAAGGATTACTATCTGAAATATTTGAATTTCCGCTATAATCGGTCGAAGCCCAAATCTTGTAATAGCTAAATCCCCCCTCTTTTACATAATTCGACATCTTCTTGCCTTTTGGAAGCAGGACCCGTAGATCAAGGGTGTCGGTGGGGCTCATATAAAATTTCCCATCCCTATAGTCGAATTGGGAAGGATCGTAGGTATCAAAGGCTGGATAGCCATTATTTGATGCGAGCACTTTACCATAACCAAACGCCTTATAATATTTAGGATCAGGGCTATCGGATGCAAAAGACGGGCAATACAGTAAACCAGCAAACATGAAAACAAGTACAGCAAACACAAACTTTTTCATATCTTCCTCCTTTTAAATAGTGGGTCTATTGTAGTATATTTGCATATTTTGTCAATCAACCACTTAATACGTGCTGTCTGCATCCTGCAGAATTTTAAGCTCCAGCGGATCTTCCGGCCCGAAAGGTTCTACCCTAGGGTCGTGTTTTTTTATAATGGATAGAAATTGCGGCTCCTCTCCTATCGTTTCGAGTATTTTGGCACCGATTACGCCATGATTTTTATGCACGTAATATCTTTTAAAAAATGAATTCGTTTCTCCAAGTTTTGCAAAACGATCATAAAGCCCAGGGGAAAAAAAGCGGAAGACAACAAAGATCGACTTGGCAAATATCGAATTTCTCTCCGTGATTTTCCCGATATCATGCAAAAGACCCAGTTTGATCAATTTATTTTTATCCAACTCGGGATGCTGGTAAGAAGCCAGGACCATTTTTTGCGCTACGACAACGGCATGTTTCTTTTCAAACTCTGGGAGCTTGTCAAATAGTTCTTTTTCGGGCAAAGAAAGATGCTTTTTGGTGTAAATTTCGTCTTCTGAATGATATTTTGCCATCATTCCGAACCAGAACTGCTTGAGGCGGGAGATCATTGTGTTAAGCATTCAGCGATTTTCTCAAAGCGGAGACAAATTTTGAAACCGAAGGGATTTTTTTCTTTGCGATCAGATCAACGATCGCCGATCCGACAATAACACCGTCGGCAAGCCCGGCAGCCTCTTTCGCCTGCACCGGGTTTGAGATCCCAAAGCCGATAGCGATCGGCAGATCGGAATATTTACGGATCTTTGCAATGACTTCGGACAAATTTGCGGCAAAGCCCTTTATCTTTCCGGTAACCCCCGCAACGGAGATCAAATAAATAAACCCGGAGGCTTTAGCGGTCGCTATTTTGATCCTTTCTTCCGAACTATTCGGAGCAATTAAACAGATACGATCAACATTAGACGTTTTAGCGGAAACTTCGTCGGGGTTAAGATCCGGAATGATCACGCCATCAACTCCATTCTTTTCGCAATCGGAATAAAATTTTTCTTCTCCATATCTAACCACTAGGTTATAGGAGAGCATGAAACAGATCGGAATAGCGGTCTTTTTCCTTACATTCCCGACTAGTTTAAAAATATCCGCTAGAGCTACATTTTTCTTCACCGCCCGCTGGTGTGAAGCTTGGATAACGGGTCCATCGGCTAACGGATCTGAAAACGGGATCCCAAGTTCAATAATATCGGCTCCGGCTTTTTCAAGCTGGAAGATGATCTTTTCAGTCACCACCAGCGACGGATCGCCTGCCGTGACATAGGTAATGAGTGCTTTATGTTTATTAAATGCCTCGGATACTCTCGACATCTTTGTCTCCCCTGCCCGATAGGCAAACAATTATCGTTTGATCTTTATTTAATTTTGGCGCCAGTTTTTTCAAATAGGCGATAGCATGCGACGATTCGAGAGCTGGAATGATCCCCTCAAGTTCAGATAATATTTTGAATCCCCAAAGCGCTTCTTTATCGCTGGCGGGAACATATTCTACCCGACCAACATCTTTTAAATAACAATGCTCGGGACCGGAACCGGAATAATCTAGGCCGGCTGAAATTGAATGGGTATCCATGATCTGGCCGGATTTTGATTGCAAAACATATTCTTTTGCTCCATGCAAGACGCCAACCGAACCTTTTGCAAGAGAAGCAGCCCCTTCTGCCTCAACTCCAACAATTTTAACTTCAGAGTCGCCTAAAAACGCGTGAAAAAGTCCAATAGAATTAGACCCTCCTCCCACACAGGCAACTAAATAATCAGGATTTCTGTTTTCGAACTCCAAATGCTGGCCTCTGGCTTCCTTCCCAATCACCGATTGAAAATTCCTGACCATCATCGGATAAGGATGCGGACCGACACAGGAACCGAGGCAATAAAACGTATCTTTGGGATTGGCCATCCAATCGCGCAGTGTTTCATTGATCGCATCTTTAAGCGTTTGGCTCCCGGACTTTACCGGATGAACTTTTGCCCCAAGCAGTTTCATCCGATAAACATTAAGCGCCTGCCTTTTAACATCCGCCTCACCCATATACACTTCGCAGGGGATCTTAAATAACGCCGCGGCAGTCGCTGTCGCTACCCCATGCTGTCCCGCCCCGGTTTCAGCAATAATTCTTTTCTTCCCCATCCGCTTGGCAAGCAGCAGCTGTCCGATAGTGTTGTTTAATTTATGCGATCCGGTATGGCAGAGGTCCTCTCTTTTTAAATATATTTTTGCACCACCCAAATATTGCGTTAAGCGTTCGGCAAAATAAAGTGGCGTCGGGCGACTAACAAAGTTTTTTTGGTAATAATTTAGCTCTTTTACAAATTCAGCTTCTTCCTTATATTTTAAATAGGCAGAAGTTAATTCTTCAAGGGGTGCAATAAGGGTTTCGGGGACAAACCGCCCCCCAAATTGGCCAAAATGACCGGAATTATCGGGGAGATCATTGAAATTCATTTCCGTCATACTTTAATTATATTTCATTGCCTTCTTTAATTCAATGTTTGCCATAACCGCAAGTAATGTTAATTTAGAATATGCTATAATATTTTCGGTCTGGAGGAATATTAGATGCTTTGCCAAAAATGCAAGATCCGGCCCTCATCGGTCCATGTAACTAAAATCATTAATGGGAAGAAAATGACCCTGCACCTCTGCGCGCAATGCGCCGCAGAAGAAGGGTTTTTGCCGCCGGGACAAGGAATGCCCGACATGGGCTTCCCCGATATTTCCAATTTCTTTGAATTCCCAGATATTTTCGCATCCATGTTAAAGCGCCGCCCGAAAGAAAGATTCTACGAATATTTTTCCGAATCGGCCGACCGGATCCTTCAACTCGCCAGCGAAGAAGCCAACCGCTTAGGCCATGACTATATCCGCACCGAACATCTACTGCTCGCCTTGATCAAAGCGGAAGGAATCACCTCAAAAATTCTGCAAACGATCGGGGTTGACCTGGTCAATTTGTTTTCCGACATTGAATCGCTTATCGGCCGGGGAGAATCGTCCGCAAGAAAACAATCGCTCTCGCCAAGGGCAAAAAAATCTTTAGAGCTTGCCTTGCAGGCGGCGCGGGAACTTGGGTTCAACTACCTTGGCGAAGAACATATTTTACTTGGCATCATCCGTGAAGGGGAAAGCATTGCCGCACAGGCGCTGCATAAGAGAAAGGTAACCTTCGACAAGGTCGCAAAAGAAATTATCAGCGAATACGAAAAACATGCCAATGAGCATCCATCTAAACCCGAAGGGGAACTTCCTCCTTCGGACAAAAATATTCTTCCCGGTGAGGCGGCTGAAGAAGAATTCGGACAAGAAGAAGGACCGGAAGGAATGGAAGGGCTAGAAGGACTTGAAGGAATATTGGGCGGCTTTCCAGGGATGGCCGGTACCCAGCCAAAACCTAAAAAAGCGGCATTAAGTTCTTTCGGAAAAGATCTGACCGCCATGGCAAAAAAAGGGGAGCTTGACCCGGTTATCGGACGTGAAAAAGAGATCGACCGGATCATTCGGATCTTGTCGCGCAGAACAAAAAACAACCCGGCCCTCCTCGGCGATCCCGGCGTCGGAAAGACCGCCATCGTCGAAGGATTGGCGACCAGGATCGTAAACGGCGAAGTCCCGGAAATATTAAGGGACAAACAGATCATTGCTCTCGATCTTGGGGGAATGGTTGCCGGCACAAAATATCGCGGTGAATTTGAAGCACGCGTCAAAAAAGTTCTTGAAGAGATCCTTGCAAAAAAGAGACAATATATCCTATTTATTGATGAATTGCACACTTTAGTCGGCGCAGGCGGAGCCGAAGGGGCGATCGACGCCGCGAACATGCTAAAACCAGCGCTAGCTCGAGGCGAGCTTCAAGTTATCGGCGCGACAACTGTCGATGAATACCGCAAAAACATTGAAAAAGATGCCGCCCTGGAAAGAAGATTCCAGCCGGTTTTGGTCAATGAGCCCTCCGTTGAAGAGACGATCCTAATATTAAAGGGGCTCCGCGATTGCTACGAACAACATCATAAGGTAAAAATTCCGGATGCCGCACTTGTTGCTGCTGCCACGTTGGCCGATCGCTATATTGCGGACCGATTCCTGCCTGATAAGGCGATCGATGTGATGGATGAAGCGGCGGCAAAGGTCAGGCTAAGCGCTTTTACTCCGACAACAGAGATCAAAAACCTTCAAAACGAATTGGCAAAAACAAAAGAAGAGAAAGAAAAGAAAGACTCAACCGTGATCCGCGAGCGCGTTGCACAACTCGAAAAGAAAATAACTGAGATCGAGGAAAAAAGGAAAAAAGAAGAAGGGAAAGCGGAGCCAACCGTGACCGAAGATGATATTTCCGCGATCGTGTCCGATTGGACCGGGATCCCGGTCGTAAAACTGACCGCCGCAGAAAGTGAAAAGCTAATGCAGATGGAATCCGAGCTCCACAAACGGATCATCGGTCAAGATGAGGCGGTCGTCGCCATTTCGCAAGCTATTCGCAGAGGCCGAGCCGGATTAAAACCGCCGCAAAGGCCGGTTGGATCATTTATTTTTGCAGGACCGACCGGCGTTGGTAAGACCGAAGTCGCCCGGCGCCTGGCAGAATTTTTATTTGGAACACAAGATGCCCTTATCAGGATCGATATGTCCGAATATATGGAAAAGCATACTATTTCCCGCATGATCGGATCCCCTCCCGGCTATGTCGGCTATGAAGAAGGTGGAACTCTCACGGAAGCGGTCCGCAGAAAACCGTATTCAGTTATCCTTTTTGATGAGATCGAAAAAGCCCATCCGGATGTTTTCAATATCTTGCTGCAGATCCTGGATGACGGAAGATTGACCGATTCCAAAGGCCATGTTGTTGATTTCAAAAATTCGGTCGTGATCATGACCTCCAACATTGGGCAGAAAGAGATCGTCCAACAAGGAGCGATCGGCTTTATGGCACGGGAAGATCGCGAAGCGACTTATGAAAAGATGAAAGATACGGTTCTGGCCGATATGAAAAAAGACTTCCGGCCGGAGTTCCTGAACCGGATCGATGAAATAATCGTCTTCCATGCCTTGACCGAAAATGAATTAAAAGAAATTGCCAAGATCATCATTTCCGACATGCAAAAGCAGGTTCTGCAAAGGGAGATGAAATTGGATATTTCGGAAGCGGTCAAAGAAAAAGTTATCAAAGACGGCTATGACCCGAAATTTGGGGCAAGGCCATTGCGCCGCGCGGTTCAGCAGCTGCTGGAGAACCCATTATCAAATGAGATCATCGCCGGCAAATTTAAAGAAGGCGATTCCATATACGCAGACGTTAAGAACGGAAAGATCTTTTTCGAAAAAACCGGTTCGGCTCCGGTAAAGAAAGAAGAACCCAAAGAAAAACCAAAAGAAGCTAAAAAAGAATCGCCAAAAACAGCTTCAAAAGATAGTACCGAAGAGAAAAAAGAGAAGCCCAAAAAACCGAAGAGCAAATGATCCACCCTTCTCAATGCACGCAAAGATAAGTTAGATTAGGATTTTTTTAATAATTCTTAACGGGTTTACAACTGAAATTCTCCTCCATATTTAACGATAATAGTATAGAAAACTATATAGGGAGTACATTTCATATGGTGGTCATTCCTCAAGAATATTATCGTCTTCCTCCAGCTCAACGTTTTACGCGGTATTGTGAGGAGCGCAAAGTCGCCGAAAAGAATCATAGTAAAGGCGCAAGAAAACTTCTTTCACTCTTGGGCCACCTTTCTCCTTCCGAACAATTAAACCGCATCTTCCCTGCCGTTCATTGGAATGAAGTTAAAGTCCAATATCAAAGCGATGATGCATTGTTTTTTCATGTACCACAAGATCAGTTAGTGCGTTTTGCCCTTCCAAATACATTGGGGCTCCTCCCTAATAGGGAAAAGTTTTCTCCGGAATTTATGGATTTTGAAGGGATCATTATCCTACATACTAACGAGAAACAGGGAAAAGATCCACGGCATACTGTCTTTCACGAACATTTTCATTCTATCCACTCTGACCTTGCAAACCGGACAGTTATGCGAGTAGCAAATCAAACATCCTGGGAAGAATTTAGCCAAAAAGGACCACAAGAAAGGTTTCAGTTTTTGATCGACTCACTTGGAGCCCAGGCCATGGAAGAAATGGCAGCAACCTTACATTCTTATGCTTTATATGAAGGCCCGTTTGACCCCATGACCGTTTTTCTGATTGAAATGGAGTATCTCGCAGGAATCAGCTCAGGGCAAGCGGTGAACACGCGCGAACTTGCAAAAGAAGTCATTCCTGATATTCCTAGCTCTGTCAATTTGGAACAATTGCCTTATCATTTATCCCATGTTGTGGGAAACGCAATTATTGCTTTGCAAAAACAAGGCTTTAGAAAAGTTACAGAGATGCTTTCAATCGCACTGCAAGTTCTCTCCCATGATGAATGCGCTTCTCAATTGGTTGATTTTACATCAAACGTCATCGCACCCCAGCAGGAAAAAGCTTGTCGCGCCATTGCTGCGCAAACAATATCATTATGTGTCTGATTATTAGTTAAAAGTTAGCTTAATTCCTTTCAGCCCCTTATTTAATATGCTAAAATTCATTTAATTATGGATTATCAACCTTCCCAAATCGAACCCAAATGGCAAGACGAGTGGGAAAAGCAGCCGACGCCCGACTCCACCGCAACCGAACGACCCAAATACTACGACTTGGTCATGTTCCCCTATCCTTCAGGAAACCTCCACATGGGGCATGTCCGCAATTATGCCATTGGCGATGTTATCGCCCGTTATAAAAGGATGCAAGGTTTTTCAGTCCTTCACCCGATCGGCTGGGACGCCTTCGGAATGCCGGCCGAAAATGCCGCCATCAAAAACAATACCCACCCCAAACCTTGGACAGAAAAGTGCATCGAGAGAATGAAGATCCAGCTTAAAAGGCTCGGGATCAGCTACGACTGGGACCGGGAAGTAAATACCAGCAGTGAAGAATATTACAAATGGACGCAATGGATCTTTTTGTTAATGCTTAAGCGCGGCCTGGCCTATCGCAAGAAAGCCCAGGTAAATTGGTGCCCAAAATGCCAAACCGTCCTTGCCAATGAGCAGGTCGTCAAAGATAACCAATGCTGGCGCTGTGAAAGCATCGTCGAAGAAAAAGAATTGGAACAGTGGTTCCTAAAGATCACCGATTATGCCGACCGATTATTGACCGACATCGAAAAATTGTCCGGTTGGCCAGAACCGGTAAAAATTATGCAAAGGAACTGGATCGGAAAAAGTGTTGGGTTAGAAGTAGATTTTACTATTTATTCTCCCAACTCCCAACTCCGAACTCCGAACCTTAAAATATTCACAACTCGTCCAGACACCTTATTTGGCGTGACTTATATGGTGCTTGCTCCCGAGCATCCGATGGCGATTGAGCTTTCAAAAGGAACTCCGCAGGAAAAAGAAGTTTTAGCTTATATCGAAAAGACAAAAAAAGAAAGCACGCACGACCGCGCGATCTCCAACTCTAAAGAAGGGGTTTTTACCGGCGGCTATGCCATCAATCCAGCCAACGGCGATAAAGTACCGATCTGGATCGCCGATTATGTCCTGATGGGCTATGGGACAGGAGCTGTCATGGCCGTTCCGAAGCATGATGAACGCGATCTCGCTTTTGCGCAGCAAAACGATCTGCCGGTGTCGGATAATCCGCTGGATAATAACATAGCCGATAAGCTTGTAAATTCCGGGATCGCCAAACGAAAAACAAACTTTAAGCTCCGCGACTGGCTCGTTTCCCGCCAACGCTATTGGGGCGCACCAATTCCAATTATCTATTGCGAAAAATGCGGCGCTGTCCCTGTCCCTGAAAATGATCTGCCTGTTAAACTCCCGATGGATGTAAAATTCACCGGTGAAGGGGCCTCCCCTCTCACCCAATCCAAAGAATTCATGCATGCTGTCTGTCCGTTATGCGGTGGGGTTGGGCGTCGGGAAACGGATACACTCGATACTTTTAATTGCTCGTCCTGGTATTATTTGCGATACAGCGATCCGCATAATAATGAAAAGCCTTTCGATCAAGCGTTGGCAAAAAAATGGATGCCGGTCGACCAATATATCGGCGGGATCGAACATGCTATCCTGCATCTTCTATATTCCAGATTTTTTACCAAAGTTCTGTTCGATGCCGGCTGGTCTCCGACCGATGAACCATTTAAGAACCTTCTCACCCAAGGGATGGTCGTCAAAGACGGGGCAAAGATGAGCAAATCAAAAGGAAATGTCGTCGATCCGGATTATATTATCGAAAAATTCGGCGCCGACACCGCCCGCCTATTTATATTATTCGCCTCTCCGCCGGAAAAAGAACTTGAGTGGAACGATCAGGGGGTGGAAGGCTCATATCGGTTTTTGAATAGAGTGTGGAGATTAGCTTCGCAGGTCCCAAGCTCCAATTTCCCAGATCCCAGCAATGAAAAATATTCTGATCAAATAAAACTAAAAAGAAAACTGCACCAAACCATAAAAGCTGTTACAGAAGATATCGAAAAGTTCTCTTTTAATACCGCTATTGCAAGGCTAATGGAGCTCACGAACACCTTTTATGATTATTTAAATAATAACTCCAACATTGGCAATTTGTCATTGGAAATTGGTCATTTACTACAGCTCCTCTCCCCTTTCGCTCCCCACATCTCCGAAGAGCTCTGGCATCAACTTGGCAATAAAGACAGTATATTAAGCCAACCGTGGCCGAAATATGATCCAAAGCTGATCGTTGAAGATGAAATGACCATTGCGATCCAAGTAAATGGAAAATTAAGAGATACGCTGCTGTTTTCATCCGACGCAAAAGAAGAAGAGATCAAAGAAAAGGCTCAAAAAACAGATAAAACATTGATCTTTACCGCCGGCAAAGAAATAGTGAAAGTTATTTATATCCCCAAGAAGCTTGTTAATATTGTAATAAAATAAAGATCATACCGATTTTTTAAGCGTGGTAACGGCAGCTAGCCCTTTTGCAGTAGCAATATACCCCTTTAGAATTTCCATATAAAAAGAAACCCACTCCTCGTTCGTTAATATCTTTTTTTCAAGCGCAAGATGGTCAACCATCCGCCAGGACTGTTCAATAAAACCATAGATCACTGCCACTCGCTTATCTTTTCTGAAATATTTAAAAAGATTTGTTGCATCGATGCCGCCATACATATCTTCTACAAGCGTCCCGGGAAAAATATCTAACCGATTATTCAACGATCCGGCCACCGGGATAAAACGGGGAAAATATTTTCCCATGAGAGCATATACGTTCTCAAGGTCGGCAACGACTTCCTCCGCCGTGGAATCGGGGTCAAAAGGAATGAGCTGCGCAAACACAACTAAAGGGTTTGTTCCCGGCCTATGCTCCAATAACGATTCCAAATATTTACTCTGCCTGATCGAAGCCTCCAGCGTCCGCGATTTCCCAAGCCGGAGCCTCCGTTCGGCCAACGTAGACTCCAGCCCCACATTCAGCTCAAGCCTAAAATGCGAAGACAGTCTTTCCCAATCTTTGTTAGCGCGCGACCAAGCCTTCCATACGGTAGGGAGCCCGACTTCAAGCGTTAATCTTGTTCCGGATAATTCTTCCATCCTATTTAGACCTGCCACGATCGCGTTCGCCTGCCCGGGATGAGTTGTAAAATCCCTCCCTATATAGGTAAATCCAGTAACATTTTGTTCGCGGCGCAAATACCTAAATTCTTCCAGGACCAAACTTGGCTCTCGTATCAGTATTTCATGGTCGTGCGGACAAAACGAACAGGAGCCAACACAGCCGCTATTTGTTCGGATCATCGCTTCAAAAAGATATTCACTAAGAGAATAGGGTCGATCGGTCGGAAGGGAATTTAGAAGATTTTTTGGCGATTTTTCTGCCCGCAATATGATAGTTCGGTCAATTTCTCCCGCAAAAACGCTGCTGTTCCTTACTTTTTGGGGATCAAAATCGTTTTCAGCCAAAACAGAAGCAGGAACCTCTCCTTTTCCAACGACCAAGAATGTCGGGGAATATCGTTCAACCGATTCTCTTGTATCATAGGTGGCTTCCGGTCCGCCAAGCACGGTCACCGACCTACACTCTCTTGCCAGGTCAAACAAAGCTTTTTTATCAACTAAAGTTTCGTCCTGCTCATAATAATATGAAAATGCTACAACGCCCGGGTCCGCTAAAATAATTTCTTTTCCAAGAGCGGCAAAAGCTTTGCCAAAGGTCATCCCGGCTTTCACCGGAAAATCATGGATCAATACCCTATTTTTTCTACCCTGCTCAAAACTTCTTTTGATCCCCAATAGATGCGCCGGTTCATCGATTGCACATGGAATATGCGGATTGCTGAACCTATGCTGTTGTATATGGACTAAGGATATTTTCATATAATTTTAAAACTATTTACGCCGCTTCATCCAAAAAGCGCAAGACTATCGGCCATATTTTGGTATCGAATTGGGCATTCGCAGTTGATCCGTCAACGTGGCTGATCTCATCAGCAACAATTCCAAGGATTGGCGCTTCTCCAACCAACGAAACGGCTCGAGCAACATCTTCGTCAGAGTTTCCAGAAATGCCAATTAACATCGAATGAGCAATGGTTTCAGCCGATTCGGTCAACCTCAAAAAGAGCCCTTCTTCAGGAGCCAAAGGATCAAACCTCCCGACCAATTTAACCTGCCGCTGGCCTTCAATAAAGATGGTAGGGTGAACAAAATCGAAGGGGAATCTTCCCCTCCAAAGATAACGGACCAGATCAGCACCGAGCGGGACCGGAAAGTCCTTTATCGAGCGCTCAAATGTTTCCCTGATCAATGGGAGCGGCGTATCGCGTTTAAAAGAAAGGGGGCTCAAACAATTTCCGACGAGCAGCCGTCCTGGAAGGCCTTTCTCCAGCAATTTAACAAAGCTGTGATAAGGGATCGAACTTAAAAACGGTGATAAGAAAGGAAGCGAAGCCATAAGCAAAGGATACATCGGGTGCGAATCCGGCAGTGGGAATTCCGGCGATTCCAAGGTCATAATATTTTTAAACAATTTATTATTATCTTCAGAAAGACGCGGATTTCTCGAAAGATAAATATTTAACTCCAATCCCCCTAAACTATGCACCAAAAAATAAAGGCCTCCGACAAATAGCTTTTGTTCCCGTAAATATTTTTCCAGCGCCGGAAGGACCTCCTCAACCATAGTCTCGATATTATTATTTGTAGATGAATAGCTTTCATTTTTCCCCATTCCGGGCGCATCCAAGATCAAGACCTTGAAGCCCCTTTCAAGGAGCCTAAAAAGGATCGAGTCTTTTCCGCCGATCCTAAAATAAGCTTCGGCCGCCGTTCCAAGCCCGGAGATCAATACGACAGTCTTTCCATTTGTCTTCCCGTTTAATGGCAAGATCTCTTTTACAACAAAATTTCTCTCTTCCTGGTCTTTTCCCGAGCAATCGATCGGCGCCGTGATCCTTTCCGCACTTTTTGTTTCTAAAGGGATTATTCTTTTTTGGTACGGTTGTCCGCCTTCGGACTTTTCTGGGGAAGAGCCATTTTGTCCATTATTAAAAAAAGGGGATTTAACAATGTCGATCGCCTCACTAACGGCCCCAAGGTATAATTTTGTTGCCACGCTAACGACTGGATAGCTTTCAAAGACCTTGTTACCGGCCGCAACAGAACTAAGCATCGCAGCAGATAGCCTGCGCATTTTCTCCACATCAGGCGGCAGGGACCTATTGAGGTAGCCTCCTTTCAAACGACAAGCGCCACTGTTTAAAAATGTCTCCATTCTCTGCCGTATTACTGCGCAGCGCAAAAGAGGATATGATCTCATAATAGGATATCGAACGTCTTATTAAAACAATTTCAGCTTATTTCCATCGGTTGGGGAATATTACAACAACTTGTTCTTTTTGTACTTCTCTTCCATTCTTACATCTCTATCAATGTTAAAAGTTGTATGGCGGTATGAAAACCAGATCAGAGAGACCAAGGCAAGTATTAATGAACCATACAGTTCTGTTTTTTGGAGTACAGAGAGCGGTCCGATCAAATTAAACAATCCAGTCGCAAAATAAATAAGTGCCAGTATTATTCCGGCAAACATCAGTATCCCATTGCCGACCGGCCCCTTTTTCATGATCGATCCTATGCCGAAATTGATCCGTTTAAATATTTCATCCTGCGAATAAGCATTGAAAGCAGCAATTATCGGGGATAAAAATATCCCTAGGATAAATCCGCCGGTTAATACGATCGCATTATAGTACCCGATAAATACCCAAACTGCCGCAGAGCTCAAATCCAGCGAAAAGAACATTAGGCAATAAACCGATATCGGAAAAAGTAAGACAATGATAAGTTCCCATAACGGCCTTCCTTCCGTATGATGCTCTACTTGCAAAGCAATGCTGGCAATAATAAAAAAAACCATCCCAATAGCAATAGTTATTCTGATA
>JBAYJF010000036.1:0-12814 GCA_041665245.1 Candidatus Margulisiibacteriota bacterium
AACCGCGAGGGAGGTCCAAAGGATATTGCAGAGATATAGAGAATTGCAGGACGTTATAGCGATCCTGGGAATTTCCGAGCTTCCGGATGAAGATAAACTGATCGTAAATCGGGCCAGAAAGGTTCAGCGCTTTCTTTCGCAGCCGTTCTTTGTCGCGGAAAAATTCGTCGGCATCCCCGGTAAATATGTGGAGCTAAAAGAGGCGGTCACCGATTTTAAAGCGATCTGTGAGGGAGCATACGACGACATACCGGAGCAGGCTTTCTACATGGTTGGCAGCGCAAAAGATGCATTAGAAAAGGCGAAGCAATATAAAGCATGAAGCATAATTTATTCGATCTTTTGGTCCTTTCTCCGGAAAAAGAGCTATTTTCCGGAAAAGTTGAAAGCGTTGCGGCAAGAGCCCTCGATGGTGAAATTGGCATCTTTGCCCGGCATGCTCCTCTGTTATCCATTCTAAGAAGCGGACAAATAAAGATCGTGCCGGACATTGCCCCTGCCGTAAATATTCCTATCTCGGGCGGCGTCCTGCATGTAGAAAAAGATCTTGTCCAGCTTTTTGTTACTACCACCTAATAGTTGCTTACAAAAATGCAATTAATCGATCTATATATACAAATTTGTAGATTAATTTCCCCTATTTTCCCTTCTTAATTTGGCATTTTTGCTATAAAAACCATAAAAATATTCATTGGCAATTACTTTGCTATTAATCTAGTGACGGATCAAATCAAAGGGGGAGTCTCTATGGTTACAAAAGAAGATATCTTGAAGCAGGTAAAGGATAATAATGTTGAGTTTATTAGGCTTTGGTTTACGGATATAAATGGAATTCTAAAGAGCTTTGCTATAGGTAATGACGAGCTTGAAGGGGCTCTGACCAATGGGATGGGTTTTGACGGCTCTTCAATTACCGGGTTTCAATCCATTGAAGAATCGGACATGATCGCCATGCCGGACCTGGATACATTTCAGATCCTACCCTGGCGGCCGGAAGAGAATGCTGTTGCAAGGATGATCTGCGATATTTTGCAGCCATCAGCCGGGAAGCATAAACCTTATGAAGGGGATCCCCGCTATGTGTTAAGAAGAGCGCTCGAAAAAATGAAAAAGATGGGCTTTGACCATTATTATGTCGGCCCGGAGCTCGAATATTTTTACTTCAAAGATTCAAAGGGGACAGAAATTATTGACGAAGGGGGTTATTTTGACCTGACCCCGCTGGATATGGCTTCGAACTTAAGAAGAGAAACGGTCTTAGCAATGCGCAAACTGGGAATCATTGTTGAATACAGCCATCATGAAGTTGCACCTTCCCAGCACGAAATTGATATTCGCTACGGCGATGGGCTTAGAATGGCGGATAATACCGTTACCTACCGCTTAACGGTAAAAGAGATCGCGAGTAAGAACGGCGTCTACGCGACCTTTATGCCAAAACCAATTTTTGGGCAGAATGGTTCCGGCATGCATGTTCATCAATCATTGTTTAAAGGGACCAAAAATGCCTTTTTTGACGAGAAAGATAAATATAGCTTGTCAGATATCGGTAAATCATATATAGCAGGGATCTTAAAACATGCTCCGGAAATGATCTCGATCCTTGCTCCTTGGGTAAATTCCTACAAACGATTGGTCCCGGGATACGAAGCTCCGGTTTATATCGCCTGGTCGAGAAGGAATCGCTCGGCTTTGGTAAGGGTTCCGATGTATCAACCCGGGAAAGAGGCTGCAACCCGTATGGAGCTTCGCTGCCCGGATCCATCCGGAAATCCATATCTTCAATTTGCCGTGATGCTTTGTGCGGGGTTGAAAGGAATCGAAGAAGGCTACAAACTTCCGGAACCGATGGAATTAAATCTCTATCATTTAACCGATGAAGAGCGAGCTGAAAGAGGGGTCAAGGCCCTCCCGGCTAGTTTAGGTGAGGCAATTGCAGTCACTGAAAAAAGCGAATTGGTAAGGGAGGCGCTTGGCGACCATTGTTTTGAAAGATTTATTAAAATTAAAAAACAGGAGTGGGACGAGTTCAGGATCCAGGTCACCGAATATGAGATAAAAAGATACCTCCCGATACTGTAGAATGTGAATTATAGGGGCGGGGTTTTTACAAACACCTTTGTACCTCGCCCTTATAACAAAGGTGTTCCAATGAATAATGATGCACTACCAAAAAAACAGGGCCTATACGACCCGCAATATGAACATGATAACTGCGGCGTCGGTTTTGTTGTTGACATTAAAGGAAAAAAATCCAACGCTATCGTTAAAGACGGTTTAACGATCCTCAAAAGGCTCTCTCATCGGGGAGCCGTCGGTGCCGACCCAAAGACCGGTGACGGTGCCGGCATTATGATCCAGATCCCGCATGAATTTTATGCACAATTAGGCTATGCTCTGCCGCCGTCCGGTGCGTATGGGACCGGACTGGTTTTTCTCCCCAATGAAAAAGAGAAAGCAAAAAAAATATTCGAGGAGATCATTGAAGAAGAAGGCCAGCATTTGGTCGGATGGAGAGATGTGCCGACAGATGATTCCGTAATCGGAGTATCGGCCAAAAAAAGCCAACCTTCGATCTGCCAAATATTTATTGGAAAAGGAAAAAAAGTCCGGAACCAGGACGACCTGGAAAGGATGCTTTATTTGATCCGCCGAAAAGTAGAGATCGCGGCCGAAAGTTTAGGAATTGATATATATATTGTAACCCTTTCTTCTAAAACTGTTTGCTATAAAGGACTTCTTACCCCGGAACAAGTAGACGAGTATTTTCTTGACCTTAAAGACCCTTTGATAAAAAGCGCTATTGCTTTGGTCCATTCACGCTACAGCACCAATACTTTTCCGACCTGGAGCCTGGCACAGCCTTTTCGTTTCCTTGCCCATAATGGAGAAATAAACACCTTGCGGGGGAATATGAATTGGATGAAGGCGCGAGGAATAACGCTCCCTGGCGGAAGTGATTCGGCGGCGCTCGACAACGCCTTTGAACTTTTGGTCCTCTCCGGCAGATCGATCCCGCACGCGATCATGATGCTGGTGCCGCAGGCTTGGGAGCATGACCGGCAAATCAATAAAAAGCTAAAAGATTTTTATCAATATCATGCTTGTTTTATGGAGCCGTGGGATGGTCCGGCCGCCCTGGCATTTACCGATGGAAAAGTTGTTGCTGCCGCCCTTGACAGGAATGGCCTGCGTCCGGCGCGCTATATTATCACCAATGATGGAAAGGTCATTATGGCCTCCGAAGTAGGGGTCTTGGAAACAGATCCTGCCTCGATCATCTCTTCCGGACGCCTTGAGCCCGGAAAAATATTTTATGTTGATACTGAAAAAGGGGAGATTATAAGCGATCAGAAAATAAAAGAGGAGATCGCCGAACAAAGACCCTATGGTGAATGGGTCGCAAAAAATATAATTGATCTTGAAAAACTCCCAAAAGCGTCTTCGTCCAGAGAAAGTTCGGTCGAAATAAAAACTCTTTTAAAAGTTTTTGGTTATTCACGGGAATATTTAAAAGTGGTCCTTAAGCCGATGGCCGAAAAAGGAAAAGAGCCGATCGGTTCAATGGGGAATGATACCCCGCACGCGGTTTTGTCGGTCAACCCGCAGCCGCTCTATGATTATTTCCGTCAATTATTTGCCCAGGTCACGAATCCGCCGATCGACCCGATCCGCGAAGAAATTGTAATGAGCTTGAAAAGTTATGTTGGACCGCAAAGGAATATTCTTGAAGAGACCAGTGAACATTGCCAAAGGATCAGAGTTAAACGGCCGATCTTGACCAATAGTGATCTGGAAAAAATTAAGAACATTAGGAAAACGAATTATGGCTCCGCAACAATTTCAACTTTATTCCCGGTCGGCGAAAAAAATGGTTTTAATAATGCAATTGACCGTATTTGCCGGGAAGCGGCCAAGTCCATAAAAGACGGCGCGTCGCTAATAATATTAAGCGATCGAGGAATAGATAAAAAACATGCTCCTCTTCCGGCCTTGGCGGCGATAGGGGCGGTCCATCATTATTTGATCGCAAATGATCTTCGCATGTTGGCCGCATTGATCGTTGAAAGCGGGGAGCCGCGGGAAGTGCATCATTTTGCCCTCCTTTTTGCGTATGGAGCGGATTGTGTAAACCCGTATTTGGCTTACCAGGCGATCGAATATTTAGTGGAACAAAAAGATATTGTTTTGGATGCAAAAACCGGAGAAGAGAATTTCCGCCGGGCCGCAGAGCATGGGATCTTAAAAATATTATCGAAAATGGGGATCTCAACCCTGCGCAGCTATCGCGGCGCACAGATCTTTGAAGCGCTAGGTCTCTCCGATGAAGTGATCGATAAGTGTTTTGCCGGAACGGCTTCTCGAATTGGCGGAGCCGACTTTTTGGTATTAGAAAAAGAAGCGCTCCTTCAACACAAGCATGCCTATCCGGAAACGGTTTATAAAGAGAATATTCTTGAGACCGGCGGGCTTTACCAATGGAAAAAAGACGGTGAAAAACATCTTTGGAACCCGGATACGATCGCTTGCCTTCAGGATGCGGTCCGCAGGGAAGATTATTCGAAATATAAAGAATTCGCCGGGCTGATCAATGACCAATCAAATAGCCCTGTAACCCTGCGCAGTTTGATGAGGATCAAGAACGGAAATCCAATTCCAATCGAAGAAGTCGAGCCGGCGGAAAAAATATTAAAAAGATTTGCGACCGGAGCGATGAGCTTTGGGTCAATCAGCCGCGGGGCGCACGAAACGATGGCCATTGCGATGAACCGCCTCGGAGGAAAGTCAAATACCGGAGAAGGCGGAGAAGACCCGATAAGATTTTCAGGGAACCGAAGGTCGGCTATCAAGCAGGTTGCATCGGGAAGGTTTGGAGTAAATACCAACTACTTAGTAAATGCAGATGAAATTCAAATTAAAATGGCGCAGGGGGCAAAACCGGGTGAAGGCGGCCAACTTCCGGGGCACAAAGTCAGTGCAATTATTGCAAAAACGCGATATACGACCCCGGGTGTAACCCTTATTTCCCCTCCGCCGCACCATGATATATATTCGATCGAAGATCTGGCGCAATTGATCTTTGATCTGAAAAATGTTAATCCAGCAGCCCGCATATCCGTGAAATTGGTCTCCGAAGTCGGGGTTGGAACAGTGGCTGCCGGAGTTGCCAAAGGCCATGCGGACATGATCTTAATTTCGGGTGGTGATGGCGGGACCGGTGCTTCTCCTTTAAGCTCGATCCGTTATGCTGGTCTGCCTTGGGAGCTGGGGCTCTCCGAAACCCATCAAACCCTTGTATTAAACGACCTTCGCAGCAGGGTCAGACTGCAAACCGACGGCCAGCTCCGCACCGGGCGCGATATTGCGATTGCCGCGATGCTTGGCGCGGAAGAATATGGCCTTGCTACGGCGGCATTAATTGTCATGGGGTGCGTAATGCTCCGCCATTGCCATTTAAATAATTGTTCGCTGGGAGTTGCGACGCAGGATGAATTCCTTTCGAACCGTTTTTCCGGACGTCCGGAATATCTGGTCACTTATTTAAATTATATCGTCCAGGAATTGCGGGAGATCATGGCAAGCCTTGGAATAAGATCGATCGATGCTCTGATCGGGCGTTCGGATCTTTTAGAAATGAATAAAGAGATCGTTCCGTGGAAGGCAAAGAACTTAAACTTCGAAAAAATATTTTTTCGTCCGAAAGGTGTGCAAACTCATTGCACGGAAAAACAAGATCATGGGATAGAAAATGTATTGGATAGAAAATTAATTGAGCAAGCCGAGCCGGCATTGAAAGACGGGGAACAAGTTAGGCTCCGTATGCAAATAGAGAACTTTAACCGAACAGCCGGAGCGATGCTGAGCGGCGCGGTCTGTAAAAAATATGGGGAAGCCGGGCTGCCGGAGGATACCATTTGGGTGGATCTGGAAGGGATCGCGGGGCAAAGTTTTGGCGCCTGGCTGGCAAAGGGAATTAGTTTAAACCTAAAAGGGATGGCGAATGATTATGTCGGTAAAGGTATTTCGGGCGGCAAGATAATTATATCTCCTGCCGCTAAAAGCAAATATCTTCCGGAAGAAAATATTATTATCGGGAACACCACTTTTTACGGCGCGATCGCCGGCGAAGCATATATTCATGGTGTTGCCGGGGAGCGTTTTTGTATCCGCAATTCCGGCCTTTATGCGGTGGTTGAAGGGGTCGGGGACCATGGCTGTGAATACATGACCGGGGGAAGGGTCATTGTCCTGGGAAAAACGGGGAGAAATTTTGCCGCCGGGATGTCGGGAGGGATCGCCTACGTTTATGATCGATATGCTGAATTTGAAGCAAACTGCAATCTAGAAATGGTTGCGATCGAAAAAAACAACAAGAGTGATGAAGAGCTGATCCGGGAAATGCTTTCAAAACATTATAAATATACCGGCAGTTTAAAGGCAAAGCAGGTCCTGGATAACTTTGCCAAAGAGAAAAGAAGGTTCGTTAAGGTCATGCCAATCGAATATAAGCGCGTATTAAGCGAGCGCTTGATGAAGGAAGAGGAACTTGAAAAGATGGGGGTCTCCGATGGGTAATCCAAAAGGCTTTTTAAAAACAAAAAGGCAGAAAACCGAATATCGCCCGGTCTGTGAACGGGTCAAGGATTTTGAGCGGGTGTTTGTGCTGCGCGGGGACGCCGAATCCCGGGATCAAGCCTCGCGCTGTATGGATTGCGGCACGCCGTTCTGCCATTCCGGCTGTCCGGTCGGAAATTATATTCCGGAATGGAATGACCTGATGCATAACCGGAACTGGGAACGGGCCTTTGAGCTCCTGAATGCGACCAACAATATGCCAGAAGTGACCGGCCGCGTTTGTCCGGCGCTTTGCGAAGCGGCTTGCGTCCTGGGAATAAATGACGATCCGGTAACGATAAGGGAAAATGAGCTGGCGCTCATTGAAAGAGCTTTTAAAAAAGGGACGATCAAGGCAAACCCTCCAAAACATAAGACCGGAAAGAAGATCGCTATTGTTGGTTCTGGTCCGGCCGGGCTTTCCTGCGCTGCGCAACTTAATCAAGCCGGCCATAAAGTAGTGGTCTTTGAAAAAGATGAAAAAATTGGCGGGATCATGCGTTTTGGTATCCCGGATTTTAAATTGGAAAAGAAAATTCTCGATCGCAGAATAAAATTATGGGAAGAAGAAGGGATCGAATTTAAAACCGGTGCAAATATCGGGAAAGATCTTTCTGTTATAAAACTATCGAAGGAATACGATGTTCTTTGCTTGGCCGGTGGTTCAAGGATGCCGCGCGACTTGAAAGTTCCGGGGAGAGAATTGAAAGGCGTTTATTTTGCGATGGACTTTCTGAAGCAATCAAACGAAAGGGTCGTAGGGTCAAAGGGGCTATGGGACGAAGAAATGGATGCTAAAGATAAGAAAGTAGTTGTGATTGGAGGAGGGGACACAGGGTCGGATTGTGTAGGGACAGCCCATCGCCAGGGAGCAGATTGTGTTATTCAGATCGAGATCATGCCGAAACCGTCCGAAGAGAGAACGGATGCTTATCCATGGCCAAAGTATCCTTTGATCCTAAAAACAACCAGCAGCCATGAAGAGGGTGGGGAGCGGAAGTGGTCGGTGATGACGAAGGAATTTGTTGGTGAAAAGAGCGTTCGTGGAATAAAATGCGTTCAAGTGGATGAAAAGTTCAAAGAGGTTCCGGGAACGGAGTTTGAAATTGAAGCCGATCTTGTTTTGCTCGCCCTTGGCTTTACCGGCCCTGAAAAAGAGGGGATGCTGACCGAGCTCGGGATAGAACTCGATGATCGCGGGAACGTGAAGACGGATTTAAAATATATGACCTCACAAAAAGGGGTCTTTTCCGCGGGAGATATGCGAAGAGGCCAATCACTAATTGTTTGGGCGATAGCGGAAGGCCGCCGCGCTGCGCATTTTATTGATGAATATTTGATGAGAGAGTCGAGCCTGCCGATCCTCTAAATTGCTTCAAAATCTTTCAATTGACTGTAATCAACCAGCGTAGCGATCGCTTTGCTTTCGGCAGTAACGCCCCATTCTTCGGCGGCGGCGACAGGATTTAATCCTCCGGGAACGACGATCCCAACCCTTTCAGGTCCGACCGGGATACCTAACACGGATTGGTTTGGTTTGCCGATCGTAATTACATTGCTTATGCCGGCTTCTTTTGCCTTATTTAAAATATTTTCCGCATCTTCCTTGGCGATCGAGGGGATCTCCCGAAAGCCGGCTAAAACTTTTCCAAAGCCCGAGCAGGCGCCCCTCACATCGGTCATCTTGCTTTTAATGAAGATCTCGTGCGGATCAAGCGTTGAGCCGGAATAGCTGATGAGATCGGTGAACCTTAGCGGAGAAGCGTTTTCTATCTGCAGAATTCCTCCGAATTTTGATTCGATCGGGATCGAGTTTTTTATTAATAATGCATTTAAATTTATAGCGCAAAGCGTCCCGAAACCGATCTTTCCCGTCGGGACGATAATTTCTCCAACTTCTTCACCGGCTTCGGCGATAATAACTTTATTGCCCATGCTCAAATTGTTTTCAAAAACTTCCCGCATTACTTTCATCGCCTGCTTGAATTCGCTTTTGTGGAAGAAAGAGATATTTAATATGACAGAGCCGGTTTTATTCTCGAGATTAAAGTCCATAAGATACGACATGGCATCCATTCTGGAAACAGCAAACCCGACTTTGTCCGAAACGAACGCATTTTCCAGCTCTTCCTGCCCTTTGCGGGTGATCATTCTTCCTTCTTTCCAGAAGATCTTTAACAGGCCTTGTTCATTCATTCTTTTTAAATGGTAGCGGACGGTCCTTTCGGATAAATTTATCCCAAGTTCTTTTAATTTTTGGGAGATCTCGGAAGAGCCGATGGGCTCTTTTGAGTCAGCGATAATTTTTAGTATGACGTTTGTTTTTCGGTCTGGTTCTTGAATCATATCAAATATTATAGCACTAAGTTGACATACGGCAAGTCATTGCCGTATAATCAAAGCATTAAACAAAGGGGGTTTTAAGATGGTCAAAGGTGTTTTAGATCAGGTTAAAAAGCGGAATCCGGGCGAGGTTGAGTTTCATCAGGCAGTCGAAGAGGTTTTAGAGTCAATTATTCCGGTGCTTGAAAAACATCCAGAATATAAAGCGGCAAAGATCGCAGAAAGATTGGTTGAACCTGAAAGACAGATCCTTTTTCGCGTTCCTTGGCAGGACGACAAAGGCGAATTCCATGTAAACCGGGGGTTTCGTATAGAATTCAACAGTGCGATCGGCCCTTACAAAGGTGGGCTCCGATTTCACCCTTCGGTTTATCTTGGGATCATCAAATTTCTTGGATTTGAGCAGATCCTGAAAAACTCTCTGACCGGACTTATGATGGGCGGCGGAAAGGGCGGTTCTGATTTTGATCCAAAGGGAAAATCAGACTCTGAAGTAATGCGGTTTTGCCAGAGTTTTATGGCAGAACTTTGCAAATATATCGGTCCGGATACCGACGTTCCTGCAGGTGACATCGGCGTCGGCGGCAGAGAGATCGGTTACATGTTCGGTATGTACAAAAAGATCCGCAATGAATTTACCGGTGTATTGACCGGTAAAGGGTTAGATTGGGGCGGAAGCTTGGTCAGGACCGAAGCGACCGGCTACGGCTTAATTTATTTCTTGCTTGAAATGTTAAAGGATATGAACAAGAGTGTAAAAGGAGCAACGGTAGTCAGCTCCGGTTCCGGCAACGTTTCAATATATGCGGTCCAGAAGCTGCAGCAGCTTGGCGCAAAAGTCGTTGCTATGAGCGATTCGAATGGTTACATCGTCGATCCAGAAGGGATCAACTTAAAGACCGTACAGCGCTTAAAAGAAGTTGAGAGAAAGAGGATCAGCGAATACGTGAAAGAGCATTCAGGCGCTAAATATCATGAAGGGTGCAACGGCATCTGGAGCGTAAAATGCGATATCGCTCTTCCAAATGCTACCCAAAATGAGATCGACGAGAAGTCGGCTGAAAAACTGGTAGCCAATGGGGTCTGGGCGGTAGCTGAAGGAGCAAATATGCCTTCAACGCCTGAAGCGATCAAAGTATTCTTGAAAAACAAGGTTTCTTTCGGACCGGCAAAAGCTGCGAATGCCGGCGGAGTTGCAACTTCCGGACTTGAAATGGCGCAAAATAGCCAGCGCCTGTCATGGACCTTCGAAGAAACCGATAAATATCTGGAAAGGATCATGAAAAACATTTATGCCGCAGCCAAAAAATCAGCGGCTGAATATGATAAGCCGGGGAATCTGGTCGTTGGAGCCAACATTGCCGGATTTGAAAAAGTCGCACGGGCGATGTATGCGCAAGGACTAGTTTAGAAAGTAGAAAATAGACAATAGATATTAGGCTTTGTTGAGAAAAGCCCCATATAGTTTTATAAGCTATGTGGGGCTTTCTGTTTTATAATGCTTCCAGGTACTTTTCAATTTCCCAAGGCGTGATCTGCATCCGATATTCGTCGAACTCCATGGTTTTGGCTTCGATGAATTTTTCGTAGGTATGTTTTCCCATTGCTTCCTGGACAACCTTATCTTTTTTCAGCTCTTCAACTGCCCGTATGATCGAGAAGGGGAGCATATCGATCCTTAATTCTTCCCTTCTTGATTCGTCCAGCTCATAAACATCTTCTTCCACCGGCTTTGGAGGATTGAGCTTTCTCTTTACTCCGTCAAGACCGGCTTTAAGCATGCAGGCGAAGGCAATATATGGATTACATGAAGGATCCGGGCAGCGGAGCTCCATGCGGGTGGCCAGTTCTCTTCCCGGAGAGTAGCGCGGGATCCTGATCAGGGCCGATCGATTGATCTGCGCCCAACAAATATAGACCGGCGCTTCATAACCGGAGACCAGTCGCTTGTAGGAATTTACCGTCGGAGCGACCACTGCGGAGAGCGCTTTGGCATGTTCAAGTTGTCCGGCCATAAAATGATAGGCGAGCTTTGAAAACTTGTATTTATCTTTCGGATCAAAGAAAGCATTCTTTCCTTTGGTCGTAAACAGGCTCTGATGGACGTGCATTCCTGACCCAGCTTGTTTATATAAAGGCTTCGGCATAAATGAGGCGTAGAGATCATGCTTTTGGGCGATCGCTTTGATCGTATATTTTAATGTGATCGCATTATCCGCTGCCGTTAATGCGTCAGCATAGCGAATATCGATCTCGTGCTGTCCCGGCCCGCATTCGTGGTGAGACATTTCTGCGACCATTCCCATCGCTTCCAATGCAATAACGATATCTTTCCGGACGCTGCTGGCCATATCTTTGGGCGAATAGTCGAAATAGCCGCCCTGGTCGTGAGGAATGGTAGTATTTTTACCATCTTCTCTTTTGAATAGATAAAATTCAACTTCCGGTCCGCAATTATAGGTAAAACCGAGTTTTTTAACGTCAGCAAGAGCATTTTTTAAAATAGTTCTGGGATCGCCTTCAAAGGGTTTATTGTCCGGCGTGTAAATATCGCAAATGAAGCGAGCCGACTTTCTTTCATTTGGGGTCCAAGGGGTTACAGCGTAAGTATCCGGATCGGGTTTCAGGATCATATCCGATTCGCAGATCCTAACGAAGCCAAGAATACTGGAACCATCGAACCAGATCCCTTTATCGAGCACATCGGCCAGGCGATTGACCGGAATAGCGACAGATTTAATGGAGCCAAGAATATCGGTGAACTGGAGATTGATAAACCTGATATCGTCGGATTTTGCCCTTTTGAGAACTTCTTTGGCTGCGGCGCTTAAACTCATATCTGTACCTCCACCTTTGATTTCCTTAATTTTAGCACAAAATCCTATCTTTGGCTTTATGATATAATAATACAAATGGCAAGAATTATTAATAAACAGAAACTGACCGAAAATGTTTCTCGGATCGTTGTTGATGCTCCACACATCGCGAAATCGGCCAAACCGGGACAATTCGTGGTTATCATCCCCAAAGAAAATGCGGAAAGAATTCCCTTAACAATTGCCGATACGGACTTGGAGAAGGGGACAATTTCTATTATCTTTCAAATTGTCGGGGGAACTACCAAACTTCTTGATTCGATCGAAGTTGGCGGAGAAATCCCCCACCTCCTCGGGCCGCTTGGAACGCCTTCCGAAATTGAAAAGTATGGACGGGTGGTTGTTATCGGCGGTGGGGTCGGTATAGCGGAGATCTACCCATTTGTTAAAGCCTTAAAAGCGGCAGGGAATGAAGTTGTGACCATAATTGGTGCACGCTCAAAAGACTATCTATTATATGTCTCCGAACTCCAAAATCAGAGCACAGAACTTAAAGTAACTACCGACGATGGCAGCTCCGGCCGAAAAGGGTTTGTCTCCGATGAATTAAAAGAGATGATCGAAAATGGTATAAAGATCGATCGCGTGATAGCGGTTGGGCCGGTCCCGATGATGAAAGTCTGCTGTGATGTCACGCGGGCGCATAATATTAAAACTATCGTTTCACTTAACCCGTTAATGCTCGACGCGACCGGCATGTGCGGTATCTGCAGAGTAACGATCGCCGGTAAAATTAAATTTGCCTGTGTCGACGGCCCGGAATTTGATGGGCATGATGTTGATTTTAACGAACTCACTTCGCGCTTAAGAGCCTACAAAGACAAAGAAAAAGAGGCTCTTGACCACGTTTGTCGCCTTCTTCGGGTTTAACTACGGAGCGGAGATCAGGAACGGGGCGACGTCGATCGTAGATTGCCAAGAATATTGATTGTAATTGTAGCCTTCGATCGCGCCAACCGAATAATATCCCCAATAATTGT
>JBAYJF010000037.1:0-12294 GCA_041665245.1 Candidatus Margulisiibacteriota bacterium
ACACTGGCGCTAGCAAGCCCGGGAGCATCCGGCTCGCTGGGGAATAGTAAAGCAATTGTTATTGTTACAGCGATGACGGTAATGGTGGGTTCTCCTAATGGGGGGGCAGGCCAAAATTTGCTAGGTGGATCGACTCAAAATATCACTTGGGAATCGACAGGCGCTCCAACTACGATAAATCTATATTACACATCCAATGAAGCTTGGATCCCGATCGCTACCGGCGAAGATAATGACGGGACTTATGCATGGACTGTTCCTGCTATTATTTCCTCCGAGGCGAAGGTCAAGGTCGAAGGTATTAAGGCAGGAATGGATAATGCCTCGGACGAAAGCAATGCTGTATTTACGATCGGCGGAAAAACAGTGTACGTTAAGGCTTCCGGAGGAGACGACAGCAGAAATGCAGTCCTGGCAGGGAGCCAAAGTACACCGTGGAAAACTATTTCTAAAGCTGTGGCCTATGCGAGCGGCGAGTGCACAATTAATGTGCTGGAGGGGACCTATAATGCGGCTTTGGGTGAAAGTTTTCCAATAATTCTTTCAACAGGCGTAAACCTTAAATCGATTGCTTCGCCAACGACCAATGCAATTATTGATTCCGGCGATTGGGTTGATTGGGGAAATTATTTTATTCTTAAATTGGGCGGGAGCTCAACCGTTGATGGTTTCTCGATCTTTGCTAGTGGACAGTCAAGATATGCCGTCCAAACAAACGGAAATGGAAGCCAAATACTAAATAATAATATTATTCTTACCGGATCAAGTGTTAAGGGGCTTTATATTTCTTCGGGAAATACTACTACGAAAATATCCGGAAATACCATTCATGTAAGTGATGATGGCATATATTTGAATGGAACTAACACCGCAACGACCATTCAAAACAATTTTATATCGGCCGAAACTTCTTCGTGCGTAAATATTATCGGTGGTGCGGATGACTTAATTATTTCCGGGAACACCCTCGAAGCCCATGTTGCCAGCCAATGGTCGTATGCTTCAGGGATCAATGTGCAGGGAACAGCTTTGAATTCTATGCATATTCTCAACAATACCATTAAGGGCTATGGGAGCAGCAGCCCGTATGGAATTAATTTTAGCGTTGCCGCAACCGGAACTATCGAGTCAAATGAGATCATTAGTTTCGCGAAATCAAGTAGTGGATACGGAATATATATTAGTGGTGGAACAATTAGGATCAATAACAATAATATTCTCAAAAATAAGACCGGCATTTATGTTGGCAGCGGGACGATAACAGCAAGCGACAACATTATCAGCGCCGGACCGGCATTAAACGGATGTGTTTCCGGCAGTGTCGGGATCTACAGAGCAAGCGGGACCGTCACCAGCGAATACAATGATGTTCATAATAATGCGACAAATTATACTTCGGTAGATCAGGGAACCAATGATATTACAACTAATCCGAAGTTTGTGAATGTTTCAACCGACAACTATCAGCTTTGCAGCGATTCGCCTTGTATCGGGGACGGAACGGGAGGGGCTAACATCGGAAGGAACTTAGGGGTTAGCACGGAAGCCTCCGGTTATGTGGCAAACTCTTATGTAAATATAATAAGCGGGAACAATACTACCGGGAATGGCTCGGAGGCTAATCCATGGAAAACCCTAGCCTATGCCGGATCAAAAACACGAGGAATAATTTATATCCGCGCAGGGACGTATAGCACTCCCGAGGGAGAAACGATCCCGATCGGCATGGGAACCGGCCAAACATTGATCCGTTATCAGAGCGAAGTTGTCACGCTAGATGCAGAAGGGGTGATAAAGAACATTATTTTGGGAGGAAACAGCAATACGGTTGAAGGGCTTGTCATTAAAAACCCTGCAAGCGGCGGAATGGGGGGATCGACAGCCGGGTATGCAGTCTCTCTTGGGACGAATTGCAGAGTAATTAACAATACTTTTCTGGATGACGGGACAGGATCGGGAGGGAATTATTTTTACGGAATTTCTGTCGGAAGCGATTCAACCATTTCCGGGAATAACATAACTTTTACCGGGCCAGGCTACGGTATATATTTATCCTCGTCGGATAATACTTCGATCTTAAATAATAATATTACTACGGGCAGAAGTCCTATTGGTAATTTTAACGGCTCTGCGACAGGCGCAAATGTCTTGATCCAGGGAAATAGTTTGGAGTGTACGGGAGATAGCTATTATGGGATCAATCTAGCAACCGCAACGAATTTTAATATTATTAATAATACTATTATTGGCCCTGGCGGGACGAGCGGGAGTGGCGGAATATCTCTTAATAGTTCTTATGGAACCGTAGAATCAAATACGATCAGAGGTTTTTGCGCCGGATATGGCAACGGTTATGGGGTTTATCATGCGAACTATTCCAGTGGAACGGTTGAAGTTGTAAAAAATACTATTGTAAAAAATAATATCGGAATCTATAACGGAGCAGGGAATCTTATTGTTAAGAATAATATTATCGCGTCAGAAGTTGGCGGGTATGACTATAGCGGATCGGTCGGACTATCAGGGACGATCACGTCAACTTATAATGATGTTTATGCAAATGATACAAGTTGGTCCAGCTGTTCTTCGGGAGAAGGGGATATTGTAGGCGATCCATTATTTGCTAATGCAACATCGAATATCTACACACTGGAAGCCGGCTCGCCTTGTATAAATGCCGGAACTCCGGAAGGAACAGAGATTGGAAGATATGCCTTTGCTGCTGCTCCTGATATCACTTCACCAACAGTAGAAATAACCGCACCAAATGGTGGAGAAAAAATTAAAGGCGGGGCAGCCTACAGTATCACTTTTACCGCTACGGATGAATCCGGTATTAAAACAAATTCATTAGCAGTCTGGTATTCCCTTGATGATGGGGGATCTTGGACATCAATTACTTCCGAAGCAGCTTCAACTTCTCCTTACAGCTGGGCTGTCTCGGGTGCGATAAATACGACAGAAGCAAAGGTTAAGATCCAATTGCAGGATAACGCTATTAATCAAAATGCCGGAACGGATGAAAGCAATGCAAAATTCACGATCGACTCAACCGGGCCGATCGCTCCGGTCTTAGTAACATTAGCCGATGGTGCGACAACTTCAACCGCTACGCCAACCTTTACCTGGGAAGCGGCGATCGATGCTTTAACAAACATTGCAAGCTATGAAATTTTCTTGGATTCGGTATTATTTACGCAAGAGTCCACAACGATCTATACTTCAGAAGCCTTAGCAGCCGGCGAGCATACTTGGAAAATTAAAGCCAAAGACGAGGTCGGCAACTGGGGAGCCTATTCCGTTTTAAGAACATTCACGGTATTATTCGATGCAGTAAAGAAAAAAATAATTATCGCCGGAGAGAAACAAAAGATCATTCTTAATGGAGTTAGACAGAAAATATATGGGCATTAATATAAAAGAAGATCGGAACCTGAGGCTAAACGCCTCGGTTCCTTATGAAACCGCGACGTTTAGTCGCAGGTTTCATAATCGAATATTATTCGTGATTATTTTACTTTTTTTCTTTTGTTCAACAACGGTTTTTGCCGCCAGTTCTTCCAGCAGTTATAAAATATCGGCAAGCTCATTGAGCGGCGGTGGAGGAGGGGTTTCTTCCGCATCATATAAATTAGCTAATTTATTTACCGACTTGAGTTTGGGATACAGAGTAAGCAGCGGCTATTCGCTTGGTGAGGGTTTTAATCGGAGCAATTATATTGGAGCCACGGTTTTTGCTCCTATTATAACCGGGATCACCCCAAGCAGCGGATCGAGCGGCGCTGTGATTGAGGTAACAAACCTGGCCGGTGCGAATTTTTCTTCCGGCGCGATCGTAAAGCTGACAAAAAGCGGCGCGACCGATATTCAAGGTACAAATGTTGTTGTTGTTAGCGGGACTAAAATTACCTGTAAATTCGATCTGACCGGCGCCGTCAGCGGATATTGGAATGTAGAAGTTCTTAATTCCGACGGACGCAGCGGCTCTCTGCCAAGCGCTTTCAATGTCGGCTATGTTGCTCCAACGGTCACTTCTATTACGCCGGTGAAGGGGCGGAATAATGAATATGTAACAATTACCGATCTTGCCGGGACCAATTTTAGAAATGGGATTAAGGTCAGTTTAACAAAAACCGGCGAGCTCGATATAACAGGTGAAAATATTATTGTTGGATCCACATCAAAAATTACTTGCCTTTTTAATTTGACAGGGAAATCCTCTGGTCTGTGGAATGTCGTTGTTTTAAATGATGATAACCAGAGCGGCACATTAACTTCAGGCTTTAAAATTGAAACGCTTAATTTAGAAGTTCTTTCCCCGGTAAAAAGCTCAAAAACCGTTTTTAATCCCTCATCAACTGCCTTAAATTCATCGGGTCCGGCGGTATTAGAATATCAATTAAGCAAGGATGCCGATGTTACCGTATTTATTTTTAATATGCGAGGAGAAAAAGTTTGGGAATATAAAGCCTCCGCAGGAACAAGCGGTGGAAGCGCCGGCATTAACCAGGTAAGCTGGGATGGCATTACCGCGTTCCGGGCGTATGCGAGCGCTGGCGTTTATTTTGTACACGTTACAACCATTGAAAATGGCGCCATTAAAACTATTAGTAAGACAAAAATTGCGGTGGTAAAATGAGATCACGCATGATTAAAAGAATATTTCTTATTGCTTTGGTTTGTATAGGCATACTGATCGATCCATACAAAGTGTTTGCGATCTCTCAAGCGGATGACGCGGCGGTTATCGGGGGTGGGGCCAGGCCGCTTGGAATGGGGCGCGCTTTTGTCGCGATATCGGACGATTCAGATGCCCCTTTTATCAATCCTGCCGGTATTGCCAACCTTAAAAGACCGCAGGCATTGACAATGTTTACAAGTATTCTAAATGATGTGTATTATTCCGAATACAACGGGGCGCTCCCTTCCATTTATGGAACCTTTGCCATCGGATATATTACGACCGGCGTAAATGATATTCCATACGATGATAGCGGCCTTCTGACGAATTATTATGACGATCTCTTTGTTCTAAGCTATAGCTCCCCTCTGTCAAGATTTTTTGGATATTCAAAAAATGTTTTTGTGGGGTTAAATTATAAATTGTATAGCCGGGGATATACCGGAGGAATTGATTTTTATGGAACCGGAATGAATTTTGACCTGGGTCTAAAATATGTTCTTAATCAATACTTAAGTTTTGGCTTATGCCAGCAAAATGTCCTTCCGGCTTCGCTTGGGGGCGTAATAAGATATAATACCGGCGCATCGGAAGCCTTAGTGAAACAGACAAAGATCGGGGTAGCAATTAAACCGATATTTTTTAATGGGAATATTCTGCTGGCCATGGATGCCGATCTCCCCTCAACGAGCGGGCGTCCCATGTTGGCGCATTTGGGCGGGGAATGGAAGGTCGTAAAAGGGTTGGAATTAAGAGCAGGCCTTGATCAAAGCGTTGACCCTTCCCTGGAATCGAGGGCCGGCTGGAGTCCGAGTTTTGGTCTCTCTCTCGGAGCTCTAGGCCTTCGAATTGACTATGCTTATCACCCATATTATAATAATCCCGAATTGACGACAAATTATGTTTCAATTTCTTATACAGGAGAACCGGTATTTGCTCTAAAAGGAGGGCCAACATCTGATGTGGATGGGTCATCGGGACGGGGTAATTAATGGGATATAGATGGTTGGCGGTATTTTTTATTCTCTTTTTATTTCTTTGCGGTTCACAGGTTGTTTATGGGCAACAAAATAAGCCTAAGATACCTCAACCCGGAGCTAATATGCGCGAATATTTGCCGGGAGATATTGTTCGCATGGTCATAGATGCACCTATTGATACTTCTTCGATCCTTGCTGTGATGCCGGACAAGCAAGAACTGGAGATGCGCTACGATTCCCGGACGAATTCATGGTATGGTTATTGGGAAGTTCCACAGGGGATAAAAAAAGGAATTTATTATGCCATGATGCTTGCAAAAGATGTTGAAGGAAATGCTTTTGAAGGAGCAAGCACCGCTTTTTATATCGGAGAACCGGTCCTTTCTCTGATGATACGTCTTACCCCCTCATACGAAGGGACTTTTTCCACGAAGGGGAGGCGAATTGTAAGCCAGGAGGTTCAAGCGGTTGAGCCGGAAACACCTGTTATAGAGGCTCCGGTGGTAGCTGAAAAGCCTCCAATTGAAGTAGAGGAGGAAGAAGAAATATCCCCGGTAGTTGAAAAAAAAGTAAAAGCGGTCTTAAAACATTCTCCGGCATATAAAGCGGAATTAAAGCAAAAGCAGAAAACCTTATCGGCAGTAAAAACTAATCCGGATGCAAATATAAAAAAATCGCGCATGATCGTGTCTGCGCGATCCTATATGGCACGAGCCGATTATAAAAGCGCCAGGAGCGAGTTAAAGGCCTTGCTAAAGATCGACCCGAACAACAAAGATGTAAAAGTAATTTTAAGCAGGCTTGAAAATATAATCAAGTCAAAAGGAAATTAATAATGAATATACGAGCGATCTTTCTCCTGGTCATTTGCTGTCTGTGTCTAAATTTTTCAACGGAAACTTTAGCGGCAAACAATGCTTCTGCTATTCATTATTATAATCAGGCAACAACGCAATATCTCGTTGGCGATCTAAAAAAGGCATTAAATAGCGTTCAAAAGTCTCTAAAACTAAATCCTGACGATAAAGGTGCAAAAGAGCTCAAGAAAAGCATTATGCGGGAGCTCGGAATAAAATATATTGTCAAAAAGACCCCTGACCCCGAGGCAACTAAAAAAGCTTCGATAGAAGCCTATCTTTCCGAAGGGAAAAACTTATATGATCTAGAGTCTTATGCGAAAGCGGAAGAAATTTTCGGAAAAGTACTTGTGCTGGATCCAAATCAAAAAGAAGCTCTGCTTTTCCTTGAAAGCGTTAGAGGGAAATTGGATGAAAAAGCAAAATGGCGGTTTTATGCGTTGTTTTTTATAACCGTTATTGTGGCTGGATCGATCTTGACCCTATTATATTTTTTAGTAGATCAAGTTAGGAAATTATATAAAAAGAATTTAATAAATAGCAATGACAACTATTGCTTTAACTGCAAAAGTAAGCTTCCTCCGAGGGTTTCTGTCTGTCCGAACTGCGGAGTACAGGTCGGCCTAAAGATCTGGAGCGCCATCTCAAATGAACAAAATAGGTGGTATAAGAAGTTAAATTGGAAAAGCAATCCGTTCACTTTGGATATTCATCCAGAGCTTTTTACCGGAAAGGAGAAACAGGTCAAAGAGATCCTGGAAAAGATCAAGGCGCAGAGCGGGCATATCTTAATTGTTGGTCCTTTGGGGATCGGGAAAACAACTCTTCTGCGCTGGCTCTCAAATCAGCTGCCAAGAAGCGATTATTATGCGATCTACATCTCCAGGCCGCCGGTAGATTTTAGCGAGCTTACGCGGCATATTTTTAATACGCTCGGATGGGATTATGCCAAGGAGAGCAATTTTTATAACCTCGATATGATCCGCCAAAAACTGAATAAGCGCCTGATTATTTTCCTTGATGAAGCGCACGAATTTACGGTTGAAATAGAGAGGCCGTTAAGAACCTTAGGCGACATCGACGGCGTAAAACTTGTTTTGGCCGGTCTCCCGGAAACGGTGGAGAAGCTTAGAACGGAGATCCAGCCGTTTTATGAGCGCTTGGTCCTTAAGATCACCTTTGATCACCTGGAATATCATGAATTAATAGATCTGATCAAAGCCCGGATCGAAAGCGTGCATGGGGTAGGGACCCATCCTTTTACTGAATCAGCATTAAAAAAAGTATATGAAATATCGGGGGGGAACCCAAGGCGCGCGCTTAAGCTTTGCGATAATGCGGTTACGACTGCAATTAACAAAGGCGAAGACAATATCGTTGATCTTACCATCAAAGAGACCGATTTTAGTAATGTAGAATGATCAGGCTTGCGACGAAATGTTTGTTAATTGTAAGTGTATTTTGTTTGTGGAGCCTTCCCCTTTTAGCTGATGTTCAATTCTCCAATCCTATTGTCGGCGGAATGGAATCAAATATATTAGAAGTTGGTGCAAGCCCGACAGCCAATATTCGTCTTATCAATACATCCGGTAAAGACTTGAATATTACGTCAGGCAGCGTCAAAGTCAATATTGACCCGTCAATAATTGATAATATTGCTTCATTTAAAATAAAAAATGATTTCTTTTCCACTTTAACCGAAAATAATTATCAAAATGACGGCAATACGATAGACTTTTCTTTTGTCGTTCCAAAAGGATACAGCCCCATAAAGATAGGCTTTGGGAAAACGGTCGATCTGTATGAAATTAATTTTCACCTCAATCAGAATTATATTGTTAAAGATAAAAGAAAGATCCCATTATTTAAGATAGTATCTTTCGAGGTGTGTTCTGAAAATGCGCAAAAAGAAGATAGCGGAGAAACGGATCCTTTAATGATGGCAGAATTCGCTAACTCCGCATCGCCGATATTTAATGGGATAAATAAAGTTTCCTCCGCAAACAAAACAGGAAAAACGGATATAGGGAATACGCTATTAATTGACTGGATAAATTCCGGGAATGGGGCTCAAGACCTAACAAAATACCCGAACAGAAAGCTCCATTACCGTCTTTTTAGATCGGATATTGAACTGACGCAAGGCGCTCCCTTTGCCGGGAACGTTGAAGGAAAAGAGTACTTATATCAGGATGGGCCAGGGGATGGAACGCCTGGCAATGCAGGGATCAGTGATGGAACGATCTATAAATATAAAATATTGGCTGTGGATAATGCCAGTCCCCAGCCAAACGAGACAAAGGATCCAATGGTTGTTGAAGCGATCTCTTTGGACCTAACTCCTCCGGACGATGTCCTGGCTCTATCTGCCAATGCTTTTAATAATGGGATATCGCTAAAGTGGAAAAACCCTGCCAATGCGGACCTTGATGGCGTGATCATCTTAAAAAGAGAAGAGAGGCAAGTAGGCGACAGGTCCCTTGGCCTGGCAAAAGCGGTCCATCCTTTTATGAGCGGGCCGCAATATTATGTCGGGGACGAGCCTTGCGGTAAAGATAACGGCAAAGTCGTCTATGTCGGGCAAGCTTGGCCGGGGATCGAACAGGTATTTGATGATTATGAGGCGCAAAACGGACGCCGATATTTTTATAGGATCTGCACTTACGATCGGGCAGTTGAAGGCCCGCCGAAAGAAATGGGGAGGAATTATTCAAATGGGATCTATGTTGATCAGTTGACCGGAATGGCGCCGGGGCCGGTATCAAATTTTGTTGGGAAAATAGGCAACATTGAAGAAAATGAGGTTTTGCTTGCGTGGGATAATCCGCCGGAAGAGTATTGCAAGGGTGTTATGATCTATTATTCAACGGAAGAATCCTTCTCCAGTGAAAACTATATGGGGACGGTCCCCTTATCTGTGGGGCCTTTAGGGCACGAAGAATTATCAATTATTGCAAATGACCAGACGCAGTACTATTTTAAGGCAATCGCCACGAATACAACGGATGTCGACCCCTCCAGTCCTGATTTTTTGGAAAAAGCCCGTTTAAGCAGCCCAAAGATCATCGCTGTTGATCTTTCTCCGTCAGCGGTTGAAAAAGAAAATAAAGTTAAAGCTTCCGTAATCGGGGAAGACCTCTCATCGGTAAAAGTGAAAGTAATATTTGACAATCAAGTTTATAAAGAGGGGAGCGGTCCTTTTATTGTTTCTGAAAAGCCAAAAATAAAAGTACTTGTTACCGGGGATGTTTCTTCGTTGAAAAAATCGGAAAAATTGGCTCTAAGCCTGGATAATAAAAAAGTAAATAATGTTGTTTCTGCATTTGTCTCCAATGCAAATGATAATTTTGGGAATATGAATATTAGCTATACCCCCCAAAATACCTTGGCTAGTGGAATGCACGAAATGAGCTTTTCCTTCTCTTATAATGAAAACGGTAAAGTTATGCGCGTGGCCGAGGTTTTAACTTTTGAGGTAAGCAGCGGCCCGCTAAGGGTAATTGGTGATGTGTTGGCCTATCCTTCCCCCTTCAGTTCGATAAAGGAACCTGTCAGTATCCAATATACATTGTCAAAAAATACCAACTGCAAAGTGATCTTGACCGCATCCGACGGCCAGATCATAAAACGGTGGATCTTTCAGGAAGGTGCGGACGGCGGTAGAGTAGGGTTGAATAAAATTACTTGGAACGGAAGGGCAGACGCTGGTACTTATGCCGGCAATGCGATCTATGTTGGATTGATCATGTCCGGAGATGATAATAAGGTTCTTGGCCGCTTTAAAGTTGTGGTCTTTAATAATTAGGCTTAAAAAACTGAAATTTTAACCGTTTTTTATCGATAATAGTACATGGCAGAGCAAGTAATATGCGGATCATCAATTCCAATCAACGTAAAACCGTACTATTTAGCGTTATCGGATGCATTATCGCAAAGTGAGCCTTTGGTCGAAGGAAGGAAACGCGTTGTAACTAGATATTTTTGTCTTCCTGTTCTTCTTTCTCCGCCAACCGTAACCCCTGCCACTGAAAATAGCGGGCTTACCGATCAAATATACTATGAATTGAGCAGATATAAAGACCTTCCTCTCCCAATTGACCATATGGCGGCATTAATTCAATCTGTCATTGAGGTTGAAAGCCGGTTTAAGACTAGAGCAAAATCTGACGAGGGTGCTATCGGATTGATGCAGTTAAAGCCGATAACCGCGCTTGATCTAATGCTTAAAATGAGCGATGACGAATTAACTCAATTGGGAATAACAAAGAAAGACCCTATTTATCGGCAGCTAAGCAGGATCAGGGAAACGGATAAAAAACTTAGGGGATGCCAGAAAGGGGAGGCGGGGGCAAGGATCTTTAAAGAATTATCCGTTGCTTTAAGAAGTCGAATGAATGCTGCAAAAAGAGCTATTGTGCGCCGATTATATGATAAAAAATTAAATCTTTCTCTTGGTACCAGAAACCTTGTATCTTTGTTGAATAAATATCAAAGAGATGGTGAAAACGCAAGACTTGCAACTAACGTTCTATATTTGGCACTTATTTCATATTCGGTAGGGACCTACTTTGTCGATCGAAAATTGAGAGAGGGGGTTCCCGAAGAAAATTTCGCAAATTACGGATATGGGTACGCCAACAAGGTTATTGCCATTTATAATTCCCGTATTGAAATGTTTGCGGAAAAATAGCCCATACTTATCTTAGGTCCCCAAAACGACCTCAAAAAGAAGAGCTTCCGGGAGCCAAAAACACAAAAACGAACCCCTAAAAACATGCATTTTTGGATATTTACTATGTCGCATAATATATCTTATGTCAAGTTGCCTATGGGTGACGAATAGCTAGTTTATATCGATATTATGCGAAATATTGCGTCACCGTTTACTTATCCACATGAGATGTTAACCGATAATATGACCAATTCAGCAATGACGAAAGAATTTCCAATATATAATTCGCTTAAATATGCAATTTTATCTCCCCTATTATTGGCTTGATATCACTTTGTTTTCCTGATCCTTTTAGAATTTATAAATTGTGATTTATTTCGTCATTGATATTTGATTTTTGGTAATATGCTCATACTGACGATATTTCGCCATATATATGCGTTTTAGTGGGAAATGAGGTCAAAATGCTTTCGATTAGAGAAGAGTTAGCTTTGTAATCTATGCAGTTGGATGTGGTCTTCAAGCAGCTTGGCGATCTCTCCTGCGTGTTTTAGAAATCCTAGAACAATAGAAGAATCATCTTCTTTGCGAGCCGGAAACTCAATAATTGCCTGTGCAATTTGCTTATCTCCAATTGATAATCGGTGAAACCAGGAATTATTTTCTGTTCCAATCGTAGCTTTAAACCGAATGCCATTTACGACAAGATCTTCACTGAACCATGTACCATTTCTTCTAGTAAAATTAAAAATAGATGTTGCTGTGATCGCCGCCATTTCCTGGGATGAAAACCAGGCAATTATTGCGTTTAGAACATCTTCCGGAAGCAGGCCTTCGTATGTGTGAATATCCAGCTCGATGGGCCTTAAAAGATGAATTTGGTTGAGCCCGTCAAACCTTTTTCCATAGTATTCGTATTGAGCTTCCATTTTTCTATATTTTGACTCAAAACTGCGGCCCAAAAATGTAAATCCGATCGTTATAGGCGCAATTATGGCATTTTCGATCTTCCCCAGGTGATTCATCAAATTTCCCGCGAAATGACTATAAATACTGAAAGTCCCTTGTGTTATGGAAGCATTCCTTGTTAGCTGAGCCAGCCGC
>JBAYJF010000038.1:0-12011 GCA_041665245.1 Candidatus Margulisiibacteriota bacterium
ATTATGCACCCTAACAATAGAAGCTGATTTATAAACATAAAGCCCTTCAGCGTCCTGCGGAACAATTTTGTTATCCGTTAAAGAGATCGCTATCGCAGAGATCGGATGTGCATGCACGATCGCCAGCGCCCCGGTCTCCTTGTAGATCGCTCGATGGACGGGCAGCTCACGGGATGCAAGATCTTCGCTTCCACCGGAAGCCAAACCGACCTCAACGATGCTTTCATCATCGAGCTCTCCCAACATGGAATCGCGTTTGGTAATATATATTTTATCCCCATCGCGAATGCTCAAATTTCCGCTGTGCGAGTCGACCAACCCCTGCTGAAACAACAACCTGCCGATCTTCCTGAATTCTTCTATTTTCACGTATTAACTCCTTTTTAACCCCAGTTCGGGATATTTAACGCTTCAAACTCTGAATATTTACGGATCATTTCATAACGGGAAATTATTTCTTTATGTTTTAAAGTTTTCATCCGCTCTAAACTAAAATCTTCAACATTAAATGAAGCGATCACGGAACCGACAACGATCGCTTTACGGATATTTTCTTCACTTATATTATCGGTACGCGCCAAGTACCCGATAAAACCGCCACCAAAACTATCCCCTGCCCCGGTCGGATCTTTAAGCATCTCTTGCGGATAGGAAGGTGCGGAAAAGTGCGAATCCTTGGTGAAAAAAAGCGCTCCATGTTCGCCTTTCTTAACAATAACTCCCTTGCAACCCAGCTCTATCAACCGTTTGGCGGCGAGCGGAATATTTGGAGTTTCCATGAACTGCCTGATCTCCGCATCGTTTAAGATCATAAAATCAACTTTTTTAACAACTTCGTGCAGGATCTCTCTTTTGCTTTCGATCCAAAAGTTCATCGTATCCGCAATAATAAATTTCGGCTTTTTTAACTGGTCGATGACCTTTAATTGAAGGGTCGGATCAAGATTGGCTAAAAAAACATAGGGTGTATCCCGGTGTTTTTCGGGAATGACCGGATCAAAATTTGAAAGTGCATTTAACTTCGTCTCAACCGTATGCGCCTGGTTCATATCATATTCATAATACCCGGTCCACCGGAATGTCGGACCGGCGATCTTATGCAGGGCGGAAAGATCAATTTTTCTTGACTGGAGAAAATCAACGCTTTCCTGCGGAAAATCATCTCCGGCAGGCGCAACAAGGATAACTTCGGAAAAGAAACTGGCAGCCGTCGCCGAATAAATGGCCGACCCGCCAAGGATATCCTTCTTTTCTCCGAAAGGTGTTTTTATTGTATCCAAACCTATTGAACCGACGATCAGTGTTTTCATTTTGTAAATCCTTTCTTGATGATTATTCGCAGATTCCGAGCGAAGCTAGATGGCCCATTTTTCTGAAAGTACTTTTGATTTTTCCGAAGCCTTCTGCACTGCTTTGGACATCATCTCTTCCAGACCAAGCTCGTCCAACACTTTCAACCCTTCAATTGTCGTCCCACCGGGGGAAGCGACCATTTCACAAAGCTTTTCAAGGTCCATTTTTGACTCTTTGGCCGTTTTTGCCGACCCAAGAACTGTTTGGAGGGCAAGCTTCCGGGCAATTTCTTCTTTAAGCCCATTCACTATGCCTGCATTAACTAGTGCCCTGATAAACCTATATACATAAGCCGGTCCGGAACCGGACAAGCCCGTAACAACATCAAAATATTCTTCCTGTATCTCGACAACTTCGCCCACGGTTTTAAATATTTTATTTGCAACACGGTTCCCGCTTGTGAGGGCGGTGATCCCTTCTCCGATGAGGCATGCGTTGTTCGGCATCGCCCTTAAACATTCATTCCCTGGCAGCTTGTGCTCAATATATTTTAACGGGATCCCCGCAGCGATCGATATGACCAGCTTTTTCTTTTTTCCAAGTTTTCTTGTCTTCAAGCTTTCCAGCGCTTCAGCCATATGCTGCGGTTTGATCGCCAAGATAACAGTTTCAGCATGTTCAAAGGCATCAAGATTACTTTTGGTTGTCTTGATCTTGTATTTTCTTTTTAAATAAGAGAGGCGTTCCGGGTCAATGTCCGAAGCAATAATCTGATCGCCCTTTAATTTTGCAATTAATGCTTCCGCCATCCTCCCCGCCCCTATAAACGCTATCTTCATCTAGAAAAAAAAGTTTCTCTTCTCCCCTTTTCCATTTCCATCTCTTCGCTGATGGAGACCCTTTCTTCGGAAGAATTGATCGCGATCGCACCCGGAGCAAATAAGAAGATCGATTCTCCGATCTTCATCATGTGGCCGTCAATAGCATAAGCGGTACCGCAAACAAAGTCGATCAAGCGCGTCCCTTCATTCGGGTCAAGATGTTTTAAATTAACGATAACAGGGGAACCGGCACGAAGGTTTGTAGAAATATTCAACGAATCTTCATATATCTTGGGCTCATAAACCATTATTTCATAGCCGCCGTCAATTTTCACTTCTCTCTTCCCTTTAAGGAAAGCTCCGATCTCAAGCTGCTGTCCCCTCTCAGTTGCCCCTTCCCCTTCTTCTTCTTCAAATCCGATAAACTTTTTTGCCCTTCTTAATATATTGTCCATTTTATTAGCCTCCTTTAAAGATCGCGCGTCCGACCCGGACCATATTCGATCCCTCTTCCACCGCCACCTCAAAATCACCTGACATTCCCATCGAAAGATACGGCAGAGCAATTCCGGCTGAAACGATCCTATCTTTTAGCACTTTTAGCCGCCTGAAACAATCCCGAGAAATCGCAGGATCATCCGTAAGCGGCCCCATTGTCATTAGTCCCTGGACATTGATATTCTTAAAAGATGTTGCGAGCTCTGCAAGCTCGATGGCCTTGTCAAACTCAATTCCAAATTTTGATGTTTCACCAGAAGTATTAACCTCAATTAGGACAGAAACCGGCTTCATCGCTCTCGCGTCAATTTCTTGCATCAAACGCAAGCTATCAACCGAATGTATTATATCAAACATGTCAAGAGATTGTCTAACTTTATTCCTCTGCAAATGGCCTATAAAATGAAAGTTTGTTTTTGGATATTTTTCTTTGATCTTTTTGTATCTTTCCTCGGCTTCCTGGATCCGATTTTCCCCAATATCGGTCATCCCCTCTGCGAGCGCAGCAAAAACCTGTTCAAGCGGCACATTTTTGATCACTGCGATGATTTTTATCTCTTCGGCACCGCGGCCGCTCTTGCTTGCCGCCAAGCCGACCCTTTTTCTGACATTTTGGATGTTATCACTTATAGACACGAGGCAAATTTAGCATACTTTAGTTTCACAGGCAAATCTGTTAATATAGCGCTATGAAAATTAATCGCATGACGACCACGATTTTCCTGGCTGCCATTCTAATAAGTTCTGTTTTCGCCGCCGACCGCTCTCTCTATTGGGAAAATATTAATGTTGATATGTACCTCCAGCCCGATTCTTCGATCCAAATCGAAGAAAAACAGGATTATGTCTTTGATGGCGCTTGGAACGGCGGGATAAGAAATATAAACACCTCAAAATTCGACAAGATCACCAGTATCGAGGTCTGGGAAGAAGCTATTAAATACGGTTTATCTTCGAGTATCAATAAATATGAATTTGATACCTACCGGGAAGGAAAAGACCAGGTAATAAAATGGCGCTCAAGGGAAACCAAGGACCCCCCATATAATAATGAACGTAAGACCTTTACAATTAAATATACGATCTTGGGTCTCCCAACATACGGCGAAAACAATGACGAGGTCTATTGGAAAGCAATTTTTGAAGACCGTGATGGCAGCGTAAACAATGCTTTAGTAACTTTTCACTTTCCGAATAATGTCGCTTTAAAAGATCTCAAAATAAATCTTTTTTCTAAGGCAGAGGCAGCTAACTGGAAAATCGTTGATCCAAAGACGATCCAATTCAGCGGAAAAAATCTCGCCCCCGGTGAATTATTCGAAGTTCAAATCGATTTCCCAAAAGGGATCATCACCCCCTATGTAAAACCGATCCGGCCAAACTATCTGCCTCTATATTTAAGCATTCTGGGTTTGATCCCCCTATTCACGCTTTTCATCATGCATCGACTTTTTCTGAAATACGGCAGGGACAACGAAGGCAAACGGATCACTGACATCATAAAGTCCCCTCCTTCGCCACTCCCCCCTGCCATTGCCGGAACGATCATTGACGAAAAAGCCGAGTTCAAAGAGATCATGGCTACGATCGCCGATCTGGCACGGCGAGGATATCTAACTATTCACGAAACCAAGGAAAAAGTTTTCATCTTTTCAAAGAAAGATTATTCCATAACTTTAAAAAAGAGCAGCACAAGCGGACTACTTGATTACGAAATTCAGCTGCTGGAAGGGCTCTTTGGCTCACTAAAAGAAGGAGAGAAAGTTAAGCTTTCTTCCCTTGAAAATAAGTTCTATAAAAATGTCCCGGAAATTACTGAAAAAATCTACAAACAAACGCTCAAGATGAATTTTTTTGCGGAAGACCCAAGGGGGATCCGGACCCGTTATTATTTTTTTGGAGGGATTTTACTTTTCATAGCGATCGTTCTTATTGGATTTGCAGATATCACTATCGCTTTCATGTCGGTTTGGGAGATCCTCTTTTCCGGTATTCCGTTATACATTCTTTTTAAGAGTATTCGAGAGAAAAAGATCTTTCAGGCAATTTATGTTTCTCTTTTTCTTTTCGTCGGTTTTTCTGTTTTTGTTTTTACATGGATACCGGCGATCCTTGAGCTGGAGCCAACACTCTCCTTTTTTCTATCTCAGGGGATCTTTCTTTCCGGATTGATAGTTATCCTATATTCTCCGCTTATGCCAAAACTAACAAGCGAAGGGACAAAAGAACAATTGAATTGGCGCAAGTTCAAAAAATTTCTCAATGAAGAGGGCAAAGATGCTAAATATTTTGAAGAATACCTCCCTTATGCCATCGCTTTCGGGATCGAAGCCACCTGGATAAGCGGGTTTTCATCCGCTCCCATTAGTTCCCCTGTTTGGTTTTCACCTCTCGCGGGCGGAGGGACAGATTCATTCGGCGGCGGAAGCAGCGGAGGGGGCGGAGCCGGAAGAAGCTTTGATGCCGCCACATTCGGCAGCAGCTTCGGTTCAATGTCGTCTAGCTTTGGATCTTCAATGAACAGTTCTCCTTCCTCCGGCGGCGGAAGCGGCGGTGGTGGCGGAGGAGGCGGCGGTGGTGGTGGCGGAGGATGGTAAAAAGATCTGCCTGGCTTTTTGTTATTTTATTAACTGTAAGCGTCATTAATTATCCAAACCCTTTTAACCCCAAAGGGGGAGAGAGCACAACTTTTGAATGCAGCAGCGATGCAAACCTGAATGCATCCATTTATCTTTACGATATGACCGCAAAACTTCTCTGGCATAAAGCCTTTCCTCTTCAAAACGGGACAACTAAAACAAGCTGGAACGGGTATTCCGATGAAAATGAGCAAGTTAAGAACGGCGTTTATCTCTATCGAATAGTATCCGACAAAAGCACGGTCTCGAAAGGTAAAGTATGGGTTGTGAACCAATAAACTCTAAGCTCGAAGCTCGAAATACTAAACAAATATTAAATTCTAAATCCAAATTTCTAAACTGTTTTGAAAATTCTTTTTTTGGTACTTATAATTTGTTTCGTATTTCGATATTCGTATTTTTTTTAACATACTCTTCGTCCTTGTATGCACTATCTTCCGTAGATCCAATGTCTTTTGGAACCGGAGCCCGCTTCATGGGAATGTGCGGGATCTCCGCTGCAGTAGCCGACAGCTCCGATGTAATATTTTCAAACCCGGCGGGGCTCGGCGAAATTGACTCTTTCATGCTTTCAAGTTCTTCAGGAAAAGTTCTTGATGATACTAACTATCTATCGCTTAACGGGACCTACCCGCTGGGAAAACTAAGTTCGATCGGCATCGGATATGCCGGGGGCTTTATTTCGGGGATCGATATCAGAAATAGCGCCGGTACATTTTTAAATAAGGCTAATTATGGAAATAGCGTTTTTGCCTTCGGATTTGGGAAAAAATTCGCAGACTCTTTTTCTGTTGGCGCATCAATAAAATACTATTCTGTGGATAGCGCCGAGATCGCCTCAAGCACCGGCCGGGGATTAAATGTCGACGTCGGATTATTAAAAAGAGGCTGGGATTGGATAAGTTTTGGCCTTGTTGGAAAAAATATTCTCACTTCAAGCCAGATAAATTATTCAAATAGTGAAAATACCCCCCTCCCCCAAGAACTATCCCTGGGTACAAACATAAATATTCTAGGCGGAAAAATGCATTCAATAATTATCTCCCCGGTTGAATTAAACGTGTTGGCGCAGGCAAATTTCGGTCTAAACCAGACAAAACCGGTCGGCCTGTTAACCGGGATCGAGTTCTCCCCATCGCCCTATCTTACTCTCCGGACCGGATCGGGGGCAGATAAGTTTTCTGCCGGAATTAGCCTAAATTTTGCCGGGATCGGGATCCATTATGCTTATACGACCAGAAGTGAATTTTCCGAAACAAGCGGAACATATATATCGATCTCCTACGATGAAAAAGGCTGGCCGCTGGAAGAGCAGACACCGTCATACTTCTCCCAAAAGAGCTGATCCAGGGCGGTCTTGCGCCTTTTCCTAAAATATGATAAAATTTCACTTTGAGTTGCCATAATTAAAGTACCATCATAATTAAAGGGGGAATCATCAGTTTATGTCAGTAGTTACAATGAAAGATCTTCTCGAAGCAGGGGTCCATTTCGGCCATCAAAGCAAAAGATGGAATCCAAAAATGAAAAAGTATATCTATTCTGCCAGAAACGGCATCCATGTGATCGATCTTCACCAAACCGTTCCGCTGATCGAAACCGCATTTGAATATATAAAGCAGATAAGCCAAACAGGAAGCATCCTTTTTGTCGGTACAAAAAAACAAGCCCAGGAAGCCGTGGAAGAAGAAGCAAAACGCTGCGGAATGTTCTATGTTAACCAGCGCTGGATGGGCGGGACTCTTACCAATTTCAAGACCCTTAAGAAAAACATCGCCCGTTTAAACGATATTGAAAAGATGAAAGAAGACGGGACCTATGAAAAACTCCCTAAAAAAGAAGTGATCCTGCTTGAAAGGGAACACCGGAAGCTGATGAGAGGGCTTGGCGGGATTCGCCTGATGGTCTCTTTGCCAGCCGCTATTTTCATTATTGATACCCAAAAGGAACAAACGGCGCTTAAAGAAGCCCGGCGGCTCAAGATCCCGATCATAGCCGTAGTTGACACCAACACGGACCCAAATGAAGTTGATTTTCCTATCCCAGGCAATGATGATGCAATTCGCTCAATTAAGCTGATCTGTAAAACGATCGCGGATGCAGTTATTGCAGGCCGGGGAGAAACCACCCAAATTTCTATCGATGGCGAAGAAGCAATTGCCGCTCCGCTTGAAGTTGAAGAAGCGGAGACGCTAAGCCTGGAAGAGAAGCTTGAGGAAACCGTCCTCTCCACTATTTTGGTCCCCAAAGAAGAGGAAGCAGAGAAGCGGATCGGCTTCTAACTTACCTAATTTCAAAGGAGAAAACAATGGAAATATCTATGGATTTGATCAAATCTTTGCGTGAAAAAACCGGCTGCGGAATGATGGACTGTAAAAAAGCGTTGACCGAAGTCAGCGGCAGTTTTGACAAAGCCGTTGATTATTTAAGAGAAAAGGGATTTGCCACGGCCGCGAAACGGGCTGATCGGGTAGCCGCACAGGGGATCGTTGAATCCTATATTCATACCGGCGGAAAGATCGGAGTTTTGGTTGAATTAAACTGCGAAACCGATTTTGTCGCTAAAAATGACGATTTTAAGAATTTTGCGAAAGACCTTTGTATGCAGGTGGCTGCCGCAAATCCACTCTACCTTGTACAGACCGACGTCCCGGAAGCCATGATCGAACATGAAAAAGAGATCCTCATGACCCAGGCGAAGGAAGAAGGAAAACCGGAAAAAGCCATGGAAAAGATCCTTCAGGGAAGGATCGCAAAGTTTTATTCGGAAGTTTGCCTGCTCGACCAGCCATACATCCGCGACCAAAAAGTCAGCATCAAAGACCTCTTGGCAAGTTTGGTCGCTAAGATCGGCGAGAATATCATTATCAGAAGGTTTGTAAGGTTTCAGCTCGGCGAAAAATCATAAGCCTGTGATATAATCCCATTATGGCCGCTAAAAAAGTCGTCTTGATCGACGGCAATTCTTTAACTTACCGCGCGTTTTACGCCCTACCCGATACCATGCGGACCACCTCCGGCATCACGACCAACGCGATCTACGGCTTCACAACTATGATCCTCAAGGTCCTGGAGGAAAAACCGGAATACATCGCCATCTCATTTGACCTTAAGGAGCCGACCTTTCGCCACAAGGAATACAAAGAATATAAAGCTACCCGGCAAAAAGCCCCCCCCACACTGCATGAACAAATGCCGTACGTAAAAGAAATTGCTGCCGGATTAAATATTCCCATATATGAATTCGCCGGGTTTGAAGCCGATGATGTGATCGGAACCTTGGCAACTCTGTCGGCCGAGAGAGGCTGCGATGTTGTTATCGTGACCGGCGATAGCGACCCGATGCAGCTCGTGGACGATAGGATAAAAGTTCTCATCAACAAAAAGGGGATCTCCGACACCATGCTCTATGGCATGAAGGAAGTCCGGGAACGTTACGGAATTGAGCCAAAACAGTTAATTGATTATAAAGGATTGAAGGGCGATTCATCGGACAACATACCCGGGGTTCCAAAAATTGGAGAAAAAACAGCCGTTGAGCTGTTGAAAGAATACGGCTCGCTCGAAAATATCTATAACAATTTAGACAAGATCAAAAAACCGGCTCTGCATGAAACGCTTAAGAACAATCGCATGCTTGCCGATCTTAGCAAAAGATTAGGAACGATCGTAACGGATGTTCCGCTTAAATTTGACCTGGAAGACCTAAAAAGGACCGAGATCAATTGGGAAAAAGCGATCAAGCTCTTTGAAAAGTTCGAGTTCGAAAGCCTGGTAAAGAAATACGCCAAGAACAATAAAAATTCAGAAGATATGATCATAAAAAAGAGGGAAGAAATAGCCAAGCTCGATTTTAAGACCGTCCTTTCAGAAAGTGAACTACAAAACCTGTTCGATGAACTAAGCAGTGCGGATGAATTCGCTTTTGATACCGAAACGACCAGCTTAAATCCTTACGAGGCTGAGATCGTAGGAATATCTTTTTCCACAAAAAAAGAATCAGCGTATTATATTCCCCTTAAGCACCGCAGTTCTACACCGCAACTTCCCTTTAACCTCGTCTTCGAAAGGCTTAAACCGATATTTTTATCGGATAAATTAAAGATCGGCCAGAATATTAAATACGATCTGGAAATATTAAAATGTTCTGGCATCGAAGTTAAAGGCCCCTACTTTGACACGATGGTTGCGGCCTACATCCTTGATCCAATAGCCGGCAAATATTCACTGAAACACCTGGCAAAACAGTTCCTCGGAAAAGATATGATCAAATATCTTGAGATCGCGGGGGATGAAGTCGAGCACAAAGATTTTTCACATGTCCCGATCGATCTGGCAACCGATTATGCAGGGAGCGATGCCGACTCGACTTTTTGTCTCTATGAGATCTTCAAACTTGCCCTCAAAGCCAGAAAGATGGAAGACCTTTTTTACCGGGTAGAGATGCCGCTGATAGAAGTTTTGGTTGAGATGGAAACGAACGGCGTAAACATAGCTACCGATAAATTAGCGGTCATGTCGCAAGAGCTGGAAATAGAGTTAAAAGAGCTGGAAAGACACATTTTTTCGATCGCCGGAGAAGTCTTCAATATTAATTCGCCAAAACAGATGGCCAACATTCTTTTTAATAAGCTCATGCTTCCCGTAATAAAAAAGACCAAGACCGGCGCATCGACCGATGCGGAAGTATTAACCGAACTGGCAGCGCGCAAATTCGAGATCGCCGAAAAACTTCTCGAATACCGCCAATTAAACAAATTGAAGAATACTTACATTGACGTGCTGCCAACCCTGGTCAATCCAAAGACAGGAAGGATCCATGCTTCCTTTAACCAGACGATCACTGCAACCGGCAGGCTTTCCAGTTCCAATCCAAACCTGCAAAATATCCCGGCCAAAGGCAAATGGGGAAAAAGGATCCGGGCCGCCTTTATCCCGGATAAAAAAGATTGGCTGTTCATCGCAGCCGATTATTCTCAAATTGAGCTGCGCGTCCTCGCCCATCTTAGCCAGGACGAAGTCCTCCTGACAGCGTTTAGAGAAGACAAAGATGTCCACCAAATCACAGCCGATGAACTCGGAATCTCTCGCGACGCGGCTAAGACGGTAAACTTCGGGGTTATATACGGCATTTCTGATTTTGGGCTGGCAAAACAACTTGGGATCAAAAGAACCGAAGCCTCGATCTATATCGAAAAATATTTTAACAAGCACAAAGGGGTTAAAGCCTTTATTGATAAAACCATTGCAGATGCAAAAGAGAAAGGCTACGTTGAAACCCTGCTGGGCAGAAAGCGCCCTACTCCGGATATCAACAATCCAAATCAGGGAATAAGGTCCGCAGCAGAAAGGATGGCAATCAATACGCCGGTGCAAGGCAGCGCCGCCGATATGATCAAAGTCGCGATGGTAAATATAAATAATAAATTACAAGCTTCAAGTTACAAGGCAAAGCTAATTCTGCAGGTGCATGACGAGTTAATTTTTGAAACGCCCCAAGGCGAAGCCGATGCCGTAAAGAAAATTGTCGATGAAGAGATGGAAAAAGCCCTTCCGCTATCTATTCCAGTGAAGGTTGATATCGGCGTAGGCCCAAGCTGGTCTGAAGCGATCTAATTACTTCAAATATTCCCGCAGTTTTCTGGATCTCGTCGGGTGTTTTAGTTTCCGCAAAGCTTTTGATTCGATCTGACGAATGCGCTCGCGGGTAACGTTAAATACTTTTCCAACTTCTTCAAGCGTCCTGGGATGCCCGTCTTCCAGGCCAAAGCGCAGTTTTAGTACTACTTTTTCCCGGTCAGAGAGCGTGTTCATCACTTCTTCCAAGTCATCCCTGAGCAAACCTTGCAATACAACATCGTCGGGATGCTGGATCGTATGGTCTTCCACAAAATCTCCAAGCCTGGAACTCTCTTCGTCGCCGATCGGCGCTTCCAGAGATAGCGGGACCTGAGAAATTTTTATGATCTCCCGTACTTTATCGACCGACATTCTCGCCCTTTGCGCGATCTCTTTTTCCGTCGGCTTGTGTCCAAGCTGTTGGAGCAAAATTCTTGAGGTCTTGCGCAAACGATTGATCGTTTCGATCATATGCACAGGGATACGGATCGTTCTCGCTTGGTCAGCGATCGCTCTGGTTATTGCCTGACGGATCCACCAAGTTGCATAAGTAGAAAATTTATACCCCTTGCGGTAATCAAATTTTTCAACGGCGCGGATCAAGCCGAGGTTCCCTTCCTGGACAAGGTCCAAAAAGAGCATTCCGCGGCCGGTATATTTTTTAGCAATTGAAACGACCAGCCTTAAGTTTGAATTGACCAATTTATGTTTCGCGCGGATATCGCCGGCTTTCAGCCGTTTTGCCAGGACGATCTCTTCTTCCGATGTGAGCAGAGGGAATTTTCCGATCTCGCGAAGATACATGCGAACCGTATCATCCACCCCGACCCCTTTTATCTCAGCAAGTTCTTCATGCGCCGATTCTGCTTTATGCGGAATGATCTCGCGGTCTTTTCTTTCAGCAACTTCGATCCCTCCGCCGAGAAGCGATTCGATCTCGATCAAATTTTTCTCGGGTTCTGGATAAACGGATAGGATCTCATCCGGAGTGAGATATCCTTTTCTTGCTGCTGCGGCTTTTAAAAAATCAAACTCGTCTCTTTTACCAAACATTCATTAATCCTCCATACAGGTATACTTCGACAAACAAATTATGAAATTTCACTCTTTAATGCAGAAAGCAAGAAGGAGATCTTCTCGG
>JBAYJF010000039.1:0-11852 GCA_041665245.1 Candidatus Margulisiibacteriota bacterium
AACCCCGCCAAAAGGGAGGGGAAGGCCGATTGTTCCGGTTCCTCCGGAACATGGGGGCCGGGGTCTTGGGGAAGGATGGGTGGCGGGGTGCATAGCCGGCGCCGGGGATATCTAAGGGGTTTACCCCTTAGATTAACTTTCTTTGCTCCACTTTCTTTTTTAATAAAAGAAAGTGGAAATAAAAAAAGATATTTTGAAAACAAATAGACATAATATTTCTTATGCGAAATTGGGCAAATAAAATGAAATTATTCAAATTATTATCCGAAATAATATCTGAACATAAGATAGGAGAGAACATATATGCAATTAGGAAAAGTAGTTACCCGTATTTTGCCTTCATTAACAGATCTAGGAAGAGCTGTAAATCAACATACTTCACTCAAACCCCTTTCAAGGCTGTCTTTTGCAAAAAGCAGAGAAGTACGGACAGCCGTCGCCCATAATTTAGCCGCCAGGCTTCCAAATGGTTTTTCTAGCACCGACATGGAAATCCTCGATGCATTTGACGTAACTGTCGTTGGCCAAGCAATTACTGACGCTTCTTCAGTTGATTTAAGTACCCTTGCAAGATTATCAGACCGATTTACACGGCTTGAACGCAACCAACATACCAAAGTTCGTGAAGCTCTTGCATACTTCTTATCTGTCCGTTTAAACGGATGGTTATCTGAACCTGATTTCAATATCCTTATTACGATCGATGCAACAGTTGTTGAGGCGGCAATTACCAGGGCTCGCGAAACAGATAAGAGGCCATTATTTGATTTTATTCATGAAACATTTGGTGATGTTGAGTTTATTGAAGAACATAATCCTAGTTTAGCGCAGGTAATTAATAAATTAACAATAGAAGCATATGTTAGCTTATACAAAGAAATGAATCGAGAAGCCCTGCTGCTGCCATCCATGTACAGTTCAATTATAGATAGAATTGCCGCAGTATCCGACACCCCCGTACGTATTTTATTGATATTACTAAAGGACGAAACATTAAAAGCAAATGAAAGCAAAAGCAGCCCCTCTGTCCGCATTAGAGCCGCTGAAAACTTGAGAGATAGGCTTACAACGCTTGACGAACCCATAAGAATAAAAATCGAATGGGAATTAGAAGAAGCTGGATTTATTGCTCACAAAGAACCAAATGCACTAAAGGGCTCTTATCCCGATCTTCGCTAAATTGTTATACAAGTGAAATTTATCCCCGATTGTCACGACAAATGATTGAGATAAACCAATCAAAATATTAGGAGACAATTAATATGGGTTTAAGAGAAGTTGTAAGAGGCACTGGGCAAGGAAGCTGGTTCCAACATGGCAGGTTTTTTGGTGTTCATAATCCACTGGGCGGCGCTCACGGAAAAGCAAGCGATCCATTTATTAATTTACGAACACTTGCCAGATTATCAAACAGCTCTGACGCCAGGGTTCGTTCCGCGGTTGTTAATAATTTATTGGCCAGATTCGAGAACAGTATTTCATCGGAACATATTCTGTTCATTTCAAGCAAATTTAATACGGTCGTATTATTAGACCTCATTCTTCAAGCTAAAACTCAACACGAAAAAGATCCTGATTACAAAGGAGTTACGCCGTATCTGGGTGGGCGCTTTGTTGTAAGGACCTCGTCACCAATCAGTGCTCAATCGACCTATCTTGATTTAGTAGTAGGAAATTTATTCCCATATAGATTTTCGCATATTGAAACGGTTCGAGAACCAGTTGTTAGAACGATTAAAGGATTCACGGAAACTGATGAAGATGCCTTTGTGAGATGGAATTGCGGTGGAGGAGATCCAGCACATGCTTCTGCCCCAAAGGGTTGCGGTTTTTATGAAGATCCAAATGGAACAGAAGAACAAACGGAAGTATTAGTAGCAGGAGAATATACGCATCATTTTAAACATGTCCTATCTAAAGGACTACCTATTTTAACCAGATATTCAAAAGAAAAACAGCAAGCATTAATATTAGTTATAAGGAATGAACTTGATCCACAGTTGGCGGAAAAAATACAGGCGGGAATTGATGCTTATGATTTACAACAAGCTGAGATTGTTAAGCGTGCCAGCGCCGCTTTTAGTGCTGATTCGAAAAATGAATCAAGAACTGATCATACAAATGATGATTCTTCATCTTCAGCTGAATCACATAGTAGATATGAAGAAGCGGATGGTACTTATACAATGAGATATTTCCCGTAATAATTTTACAGCGCCCGTATCCCGATCTTGCTTAGCGCCTTCATATAGAGGGAAACATATTTCTTCGCGGAAGAATCCCAGGAATAATCAAGCTGCATGATCTTAAACTGCAGCTTAGTCCAAGCCGGCTTATTTAAGTATACTTTGCAAGCACGCCGCACCGCATCCAAAAGCGCCTTCGCGCTGTATTCTTCAAAAACAAAACCCTCCCCTTTCCCAGTCGCTGGAACAAAATCATTCACCGTATCCGCTAAACCGCCGGTTTTCCGCACGATCGGAACCGTTCCGTATTTAAAGCTGATCAATTGCCCCAACCCGCATGGCTCATAAAGGCTCGGCATCATGAACATATCGGAACCGGCATATATAAGTTCCGCCAGCGCCGCATCAAAACCAAGATTGACCCCGATATGCTCGGGATATTTCTTTTTCATCTTAAGAAGCAGGTCATGATATTTCTGGTCGCCCGTTCCAAGAATAATAAGCTGGCATTGTTCATGCATTATCTGGTCAAGCGCTTCTGCTAAAATATCAAAACCTTTCTGGTCGGCCAGCCTCGTAATCATCCCGATGATCGGAACCTCTTTCTTTATCGGCAAATTACTTAATTTCTGCAAAGCGAGCTTATCTTCCACTTTTAATGACAGCGTCGCAGGACTATAGCGTTTCGGAATGATCGTATCGGTCGCAGGATTCCAAACATCATAATCCAATCCATTAACGATCCCAAAAACATCCTTGGTCCTGAATCTTAACAAGCCGTCCAACCCGCAGCCAAAATCCTTGGTCTGAATTTCTTTCGCATAAGTTTCAGATACAGTATTGATCACATCAACATATGAAAGCCCCGCCTTGGAAAGCGCAATATCACCCCAAAATTCTATCCCTTCGGCGCTAAACGCACTAGCCGGCAAACCGGTTGAAGGAAACTTATCTTTTGGAAATTGCCCTAAATAAGCCATGTTGTGGATCGAATAAACCGAAGCGGTCCGCTTAAAGAAAGGATCCTCTTTATAGGTCGTCTTTAAATGCGCTATCACCAACGCCGATTGCCAATCGTTGCAATGGATAACATCCGGCTTCCAATCGATCTCTTTTAGAAATGGCAGGACTGCCTGGCAAAATAAAGAGAATCTCTCAAGATTGTCGGGGAAATCTACCCCTTTGACCTGATAAAGATCATCCCGGCTGCCAAAATACCCTTCATGCCCCAAAAAGTAGACAATAACATCCGTCCCCGGCACCTTCCCTTCATATATTTCGACAATTTCTTCTTTGTTATTTAGTACAATTCGTATTTGCTTCGTGTTTCGAATTTCGGATTTCGATATTTTCTTGTACAATGGCATAAACACGCGGACGTCATGTCCGATCTTTTTCAGCGCTTTCGGCAGCGATCCGGCCACATCCGCCAAACCGCCGGTTTTCGCAAATGGAACCACTTCGGGAGAAATAAATAGTATTTTCATGTTATTGAGTCGATCTTTTCGATATATTCCTTTATTAATTTTTGGGCGTCTTTTTTATTGCCCGCTTCCGAATAAATATGAACGATCGGCCGCATCGGATCCGGCAAAACCAGGACCCAATCATCGGCATGAAAAATCTTCACGCCATCCGTTAGGTCAATTTTATTATTTCCAACCTCATCGATCAAGGTCCTTAATATCTTTCCTTTCATATCCAGGCCGCATGAGATCTCTTTGCCGACCATAAAGATCTCCGGTATTTCGCTTTCGCATTCCGCTAGATTAAGGCGGCCTTTCGAGAGCATTTCAAGTAATTTAACCGAAGCAAACATCGCGTCAAAAGCCGGTTGAAATTTAGGAAAGATAAACCCGCCGGCTGTTTCTCCAAGAAAATCAATATTTGGCATATCGGAAGCTTCCATCATCTCTTTGGCCCCTGTTTTGGTCCGAATAACTTTTGCCTTGTATTTTTTTGCGATCTGGTCGATCACACGGCTGGCTTTTGCCGAGACTGCAATGATCGCGTTTTTATTGAGCCGGCAATGAAGGCTCGCCATCGCAGCCAACTCATGGTCGCCAAGCAGAACTTGCCCGTTTTGGTTGCATAGAAATATTTTTTCAGCGCCGGTATCCAGCATTATCCCAAGATCGGCTTTAAGCGTTTTTACGATCTGAGAAAGCTGACTAAGGTTTTTCTCAAATTCTTCCCGTGTTTTCGTTATTTTGGTTTCATCAATATGCGCATTTAAAGCGATGACTTCTATCCCCAATTCCCCCAGGATCGAAGGAAATATCTGGGAAGCCGAACTATAGGCATAATCAACCACGACCTTAAATCTGGAAGAAGAAACAGCAGTTTTATCGATCGAAGAGATAACCGCTTCCTTATAGGATTCGGCTACGCGATGAAATGGAAAGGAGAGTTCACCGACGGAATTAATATCTGCCCGTTTATAATCCTCGCCGAAAAACAGCCTTTCGATCTTTTTTTCTTTATACGAAGCAAGGTCCATCCCATCATTTCCAAAGAATTTGATATCGATCACATCATTATCATAAGGGGATTTCCTTACATGAAGCCCCCCGCTGCTTTTAAGGACTTTTAATTCAAATCTGTTCACGGGGATCGGGACCATTTCAAGATCGGAGACATTTACCCCCGCGGATAATACGCCGGAAAGGAGCGCGCGGTAGATCATTCGCGAAGATTTATGGGAATCCCTGGAGGTGGAAATATAATTGCCTTTTCCGATAACCGTCCCATAGGCGGCGCCAAGCGAAGCCGCAAATTCAGGGGTCATCTCAACATTGCAAAGGCCGGTCACGCCGAATGGACCAAAGATCCCTTTGCTCCAGCGTTCTCTCCAAACTACGGACCTTGAAACAACTGCCCCTTCTTCAATGACCTTGTTCGGCCATATTTTCACAAAGGGTTTAACGTTTACATCTTTTTCGATATGCGTCTCTTCGCCAATGACGACCCCGCCTTCGATCAAACAGCGGTCTTCAATGACGGATTTTTTTGCGATGATCGCTTTTTCGATCCTTGCGTCTTTGCCTACAATAACTTTATCCCATAATACCGAGCCTTCAATATAAGTTCCTTTCCCAATTTCGCAGTTTTTTCCGATCGAGGTCCCTTTTAATATTGCCTTGTCCCCGATCACGGCACCATCACCGATAATATTTATTCCCTCAAGCACAGCTGTTTTTGATATTTTCGCGGAATCAGAGATCAAGTTTTTTGTATCCTTAAATAGTTCCAGGTGGACTTTTCCATACTCGACCAAACTTCCAATATCTTTCCATACCCCTTCAGCAATATATCCATATATTGGTTCCGCTTTAGAAAGGATCAAAGGAAAAAGATCCTGGCTAAAATCAAAATACTTGTTTTCAGGAATATAATCCAATATTGATGGATCAAGGATATACATACCGCAATTAACGGTATCTGAAAATACCTGGCTCCAGGACGGCTTTTCCAGAAAATGCTTGATCTTCCCATCTTTGCCGACAATAACGATCCCATATTGGATCGGATCGGCAACTCTGGTCAAGATCATGGTAGCGGAAGACTTTTTTTGTTCATGAAATTTAAGCGCGGCTTCAAGATTAAAATCAGTTACCAGATCGGCGCTGATCACAAGGATCGGCTCTTTTTCGCCTTTAACCGCCATCCGGACCGATCCGGCAGTTCCATAATCATCTTTCGCTTCATAATAATTCAGCTTAACACCGAATTTTGAACCATCGCCAAAATAGTTCTTTATTACTTCCGGCTGATGATAGAGCAAAGCGGTAATATCGGTGAATTTGTATTTGCGCAGGAGATAAATGACATATTCCATCAAAGGCTGGTTCGCAACCGGAACCATCGGTTTTGGAATATTGATGGTCAAAGGATGCAGCCTTGTCCCCAAACCTCCGGCTAATATTATTGCTTTCATATATAGACTCGATAATCGATCTCGGGAAATATATTATCCCTATATTCGATATCTGACAACCCGTTTTCGTTAATTGAGTTTGACAGGATCTCGTCGTATATCCTGGTAAATCTTTCAATATGGTCTTTTGTCCTTTTAAAAGCATATGGTGCGCAGGTCCCGGTCTTAAAAATAAAGGCCCAATCGGAAGATTGCGCAAGTAAAAGCTCTCTGGCAGCCTGGTTCAATGCCCGGCGCAGTAAACCATCCGCGGATGGATATTTATTTGCAAGCTCGACCATTCGGTCAGCCGCTTTATGCATATAGCGATAGATCCAATCATTCGTTTCATTCAACCAGAATTCGCTGTATCCTTTATAACCCCACGAAGAAAAAGAAGGAGAAACGACCTGATTTTTCGGGTTCATCAAAAGATATTCCGATGGAGTGATCAATTTGACCGTATCCTGGTCAAAATGCAATTTCCTGAATAAAAACTCAAGCCAATCCGGACCTTCGTACCACCAATGTCCAAACAACTCGGCATCGTAGGGGGAAACAACCATCGGCTTTTTACCCATAAAATCATATAAATGCTCGGCTTGCTGCTGCCGGTTGTACATAAAATTCCCGGCATGTTCGGCCGCTTTTTCCATTGCAGCCGGTCGATTGTAAGGCTGCTTGAACGCCAGATCAACCCTACCGGTAATTTTAAAATATTTTATCCCAGTGCTTACCCGAATGCCATCTTTATGGATATACGGTTTTATATAATCAAAATCCAGATCAAAGCCGGCATCGCGATAAAATTCACGATAGTTATAATCACCCGGATACCCCTCGACCGAACTCCAAACCGCTTTTGAAGATTCAATATCTCTTCCAAACGCGGCGACCCCGCTTTTACAGTAAACCGGAGCAAATATCCCGTACTTTGGACGGGGAGTCCCGTGCAAGATCCCATGGGTATCAGTAAAAAAGTAGCGGATCCCCGCTTCCTTCAAAAACTCATCCTGCCCAGGGCTATAGCCGCATTCCGGCAGCCAGATCCCATTAGGACGCCTTCCAAACATTTTTTCATAATGATCCGCCGCGATCTTTACCTGGGCTCTGACCGCATTGGGGTTGATCTCCATTAATGGAAGAAAACCGTGCGTCGCTCCGCAAGTAATTATTTCCAGCTTTCCAAGGTCCTGGAATTTCTTGAAAGCATTAATAAGATTTTTTCCATATTTATTTACAAATATTTCGCGGGAATCAATAAAGATGTAGTTGTACATCTTTGCTAAGTCATTTAGCTCTTTCTGCCAAGCAGTTCGCTCGATCTCTTTGTAAGAGAGCTCAATAAGGCTTTCTAGGTGTTTTATATAGCGATCTTGAAGCAGCGGGTCCATCAGCATTGAACCCAGCGTCGGCGTAATTGACATCGTAAGCCTAAAATCAACTCCGTCATTAAGCAGCCGATCAAATACTTTAAGCAGTGGAATGTAGGTTTCGGTAATGGCTTCAAATAGCCAGTCCTCTTCTAAAAACTCCTCATGTTCAGGATGACGCACAAAGGGGAGGTGCGCGTGAAGTACAAGTGAAAGGTATCCTTTTTCCATTCCTATTTTGTCTTTCTCTCTACGGTTGGAGTAATATTGCGGCGCTCCTGGCCATCATCCCGGATCGCTTCGATCGGTATGACCTGCTGCCCGTCAGGAAGGGAAAAGCGGAGGCTAAAGCTTCCATCTTCTTTCAGATCAATTTTTCGGCCCTGGACCGTAACGGTTGCACTCGGCTCGGTCGCTCCATAAACAATTAATTCACAGTTTGCTACCAGCCAAAAAGGACGCTCTATCGGTTTATTAGCCGGAGAAGAAAGCGAAGAGACCCAACCGGAAGAAAGTTCTTCTTTCATCCGACTTTTCATTAATTCATGGACCTCCTGCGAACTCTTTCCGGAACCAAAACCACCCGAGAGCGCATACATCATATTCCAATCCGGGATCATCCATTCCTCGTCGATCTCATCCGACATCCGATCGAGCGGGGTTTTGACCCAATTCGATCTCGCGGCCGAAAAGAATTTTCCGCTCGGAGTTAAATATCCGATCTCAACACAATAAGTCCGATTCGCGGTCGGGACATGAACATACCAGCAGCGCGCCGCATAACCCAGATCAACATCAAAATACTCCCAATTTCCGGTATCATAGACCCTTAAGATCTCTTTTGATCTAAAAAACTCCCCTTCCCCGATCTCTTTTTTTAATTCATTCCTTCGCCCATCGCTGATCTCCCAGTATGAATATAGCCAATAAGGATCTCTGATCAATAAAATAATGCGATTATCGCCGTATCCGGCCGGGAATTCAAATGATCTCTCTTCTTCAAATTTTTGGATCACCGGACCGGCAAAATATTTGCTTTCTTCAATGTTCAACTCGGAGATGTTTTCAATTAGCGGTTTTTTTGGCAGCGCGACTCTCTTTTTTCTTGGCGCAGTCGTCTTCCTAGGCTTTGGGGTAGTTTTTTTTACGATCCCTGTTGTCTTTTTAAGAGCTTTCTTTTTAGGCTTCTTTTCTTCCTGGCTTTCGAGAGGCATTATTTACCTCACAACTCGAATTGAGTTCTCTGTTCCCCAGACATTTCCGGTTAATTTATCGGCTGTCGGGTCATTGTACCAAAAACTATCGACTTTAAATTTATATTCATACTCGCCCGGTTCCAGGTTGACCTGCGCTGCCCATTCTCCGCTTCTCCCTTTTTTCATTACGATAGCGCCTTGCTCCCAATTCGTAAAAGCACCGCAAAGTCTGACTTCTTTGGTATTTTGAGGAGCAACGATACTAAATTTTACTTTTTTATTCCCCATTATATTTTAACCTCTCTTAAATATTTTGCCGCTTCTTCGGGAGCGGTAGGATTTATATACAGCCCGGATCCCCATTCAAAGCCGGCCATCTTCGTTAAACGAGGAATAATTTCGATATGCCAATGGAAATCATATTGGATCGTCCCCCAATAATCAGGTTTCCCCGGCCGATTGACCGGATTTGGGGCAGTGTGCAGGACATAATTAAATGGCGGATCATTTAGCGTAACTCTCAGCCGCTGCAGGATATCTTTCAAGCATTTTGCAAGCTGCAGCCTTTCTTCATCCGGAAGTTCCTGGAAACCGAATTCGTGCCGCCGCGGCAAGAGCCAAATTTCAAAAGGAAAGCGCGAAGCAAAGGGAGTAAATGCGACAAAGAATTCATTTTCGTAAACGATCCTCTCGCCGGCTCCAAGCTCCTGACGGATCATATCGCAAAATATGCAGCGTTCTTTTTCCTGAAAGTATTCGCGTGCATTGGTAAGCTCAAGCTTTACATAGCGCGGCGTGATCGGCGTTGCGATCAGCTGCGAATGCGGATGAGAAAGCGATGCTCCAGCCGCCGTTCCATAATTTTTGAATACTAAAATATACCGAAATCTCTTATCTTTCTCAAGATCGATGATCCGTTGTTTATATGCCCATAAGATCTTTTCAACGTGGGAATCATCAAGATCCGGGATCGCCTGGTTGTGTTTAGGGGTCTCGACAATAACTTCATGCGCCCCAATGCCGCTCATCATATCAAAGATCCCCATTCCGGTCCGGTTCACCTCGCCTTCAATGATCAAAGCGGGGAATTTATTCGGGATGACCCGAACATCCCACCCGGCCGTATTTGGGAGGCTTGATGGCTTGCGCCATGAGATTATTTCCTGTGGAGTCTTAGCTTCATTTCCTTCGCAAAACGGACATGATTTTACTTCCGCTCCCTCAGAGGCAACAGAAGGCATTCCAAAATCTGACGGACGCCGGCCTCTTTCCGTTGAAATTACCACCCATCTGTCAGAGATCGGATCCTTTCTAAGTTCAGGCATTATTTTTCTCCTTTTTACTGGTTAAATATAATAATTACTCTTCGATGCGTAATGTCAGTTTGGTTTTCCAGCTCTCGCCTGCTTCCAGCAAAACTTTCCAGTTCGGAAAAACAACAGAACTTTGGAAATTCTTCTCAAAACCCGCTTCAGACTGCGAAATTGTTTCTATCGGAAATCGCCAAAAGTTTGCGGGATTATTTGTCTCCAATACTATAACAAATCTTTTCCAGTTGTCAACGAGTTTCAAACTGGAAATCCCCGGCAATTCGCCTTTACTGGCAAGACAATTTTCTTCGATCTTTGCTTCCGAACTTTCGTAATACCTATCCGGCGCCCTTCCGGCTAAAAGTGAGAAATTAAATTCTACGCCGAACCAAAGATCGGCTTTAACCGAACTAAGATTAGTTACTTCATAATCAATGCTAATGATCGACTGGCGGGAAAAGATCGTGATCGATTTTTCAACTTTTATCGGCAGCTTCTTCACCGACCCTTCGCGCCTTAGAACAATACTAGCTTCGCTCCCTTTTTTTCGCGGGATCGCATCATAAGGCTCGATCGTAAAATCGCCAACTTCCTCATATTTTGCGCGGCTAAACCCGTCTAGCGTCGTCCCTTCGGCTAAAAAGTGGTCCATTAATGAAAGCCTGCGATGCCAATCGTAATCCAAAAGCTCTTCCAGCCCCTTTTCTTTTGATCTTGAAATTTCATGGATCGTTGCCGCCCCACTCGCTGAAGCATTTTCTGGAACAGAATCCTTTATTTTCGAATGATATGTTTCTTCGCGCCTTGCAAGGGTATTTAATAAATTGAACCTTTTTGGTTTATAATCCAACTCGAAGATTGACCCGCCATAATTCGGAGAAATATATAGGTTCAAAAGATTATTCGAAAAAATTATCTCATCGGACCCATCTTTATCAAAATCATTAATTAATACATCCAGGAAATCATCTTTTCCCCTGGAATATTTATCGATCAGGGTCTCTGCACCGATAAGATTCTCATATATCGCATGGCGAAGGTAATTTAGATATAACCCGCCAAATACTCCGTGCCAATAAGCGCAATTGCATTGGCCTTTGTACAGTTCCTTTTGAGCTTCACGAAGATGTTTTTCCTTCTCTCCCTCGCCCAGGATAGTTTTGGCTTTCTTTAAGCTCTGCAGGCGCTGGCTGACCTGCAGCATTCGCTTGTGCATATTGTTCGATTCAGGGTATTTTACAAAAAAATTCCTGAAAAACCCGCCTTTAATGAACTCGCCGTACTCATCTTCCTTACCGCTGTGTTTTATCTCGCGCGTGATCTTTTCCAGTTTTTTACCGGATACTGTTGGAAGCGACCATTCCATCATCTCTTTATAAGATGCTGTTGGGAGGTAAGTCCGCCCTAGTGGAGGATATTCATCTAGATATTCGGAAAATGTCATAAAATTTATCCAGGAAGAATTTTCTTCCAATAAGGTCAATAGCTTTTCAAGATAGCCATCCTGATAGACCCATTTATGCGTCCCGGGCCAGACCCCGAATTTCTCCCCGTCATCCGCCAGGATCGCAGCGGCATTTTTGCATTTGGCAATGCTCTCCAAATATTTGATCGTCTCTTCCGGCTGTTTAAAGGGGATCAGGTAGCGAAGGGTCTTGCTGATCGGAAATACTTTCAGGGTTAATCCCTCTTCTTCAGTTATATAATAGCCGCAAAGTTTTTCCCCGGATATTCCGGCAGAAATAAAGTGCGAATCATCAACCATGACATATTCGACCCCGCTGGCTGCAAGGATTTTTGGAAGATGCGGCTCCCAGATCCTTTCTGTAAGCCATAGGCCACGGGGTGCAGCGCCAAAGTTCTTGTTTATG
>JBAYJF010000040.1:0-11679 GCA_041665245.1 Candidatus Margulisiibacteriota bacterium
GCATTTTGCTTCTTCACAGACGGTGTGGATAGCCGGGTCTGAAATTAATGCACGAATAGTTTGGATATTCTTGTGCTTTGGGGTCTTCTTAAGTAAAAATTCCGGTAAAGGGGACATTATTAAATCGTTGAAAGGAGCTTTTCAAGCCTCTCATGATTAACTGCATATCCCATGGCTTCTTCCTTGGAGATAGCCCCTTTTATGACGAGATTTTTTAAGGCTGAATCCATGCTTTGCATCCCTTCTTGCGTTCCAAGTTCGACCATTGAGTAAATGTCTTGGGTCGATCCCTTTCTGATAATATTTCTTATGGCAGGATTCGCGAGAAGGATCCCGAATGCTCCGGCTACCCCTTTTCCGTCTTTTCTAGGAATTAACTGTTGGGAAATGATCCCTTGAAGGGTCAAGGAGAGCTGGCTGCGGATCTGCGGCTGCTGGTGGGGAGGGAAAACGTCGATTATCCGGTCAATGCTTTGCACTGCGTCCTGCGTATGCAGGGTTGAGATAACAAGGTGTCCGGTCTCGGCTGCAGTCACCGCCATCTGCATCGTTTCCAGGTCGCGCATTTCGCCGATCAAGATGACGTCCGGTATTTGGCGCAGGACCCTCTTTAGCGCTTCCCCGAATGATTTGGTATCAACCCCGACTTCGCGCTGTTCAATAAAAGAAAGTTTTGGTTTGTGGACATATTCGATCGGATCTTCAATGGTTATGATATGTGCCGGCTTGGTAGAATTAATTACATCGATCATTGCCGCCTGAGTGGTCGATTTTCCGCTACCGGTCGGCCCGGTTACAAGGACCAACCCTCTTTCAAGTGCGGTAAAAGACTTTACGATCGAAGGGAGAGAGAGGGACTCGAGCGTTGGGATATCTTTTGGTACCCTTCTTATTGTTATTCCGATCCCGTCCATTTGATAATGCAGGTTAATGCGGTACCGGCTCTGGCCGTCTTCGTAAGAAGTATCCAGTTCTTTTTCTTGTTTGAATTTTGCCATCTCTTCTTTTCTGATGATCGGCTCAATAAGAGATTCCATCTCTTGTATCGTGAGAGAAGCTTCCTGGATCTTAACCATTTTGTTGTTGACTCGCAGGCAAGGGGCATTGCCGGAAGCAAGTAAAAGGTCGGAGCCTTTAGACTCGATCAATTTTGTTAGAAGGTTTTTGATATCCATGTTTTTCCTCTCTTTTTGACAATAAATTCAACTTACTATATAATTTTCAAATCCTTATGTCAAGAAAATTATGATCTATATCGCTTTTATTATTGGTACGATCATCGGCAGTTTTTTAAATGTCTGTATTTACCGCTTGCCCAAAGGGGAGTCGATACTGTTCCCGGCATCGCATTGCCCAAATTGCAAAAGGGAGCTTTCGTTTTTCGATCTAATTCCGATCCTGGGCTACTTTCTTCTTCGGGGAAAATGCCGATATTGCCAAGAAAAAATTGCGGTCCGCTATCTTATTGTTGAAATAGCGGTCGGCATCGCCTTTGCCGTGATCTGGCTGATCAATGGTTGGAATGTATTCAATTTTATCTTTCAAGCGACCTTTGTTTCTCTTTTTATTTCGATCTTTTTTATGGACCTGGAGCATCAGGTAATTCCCGACCTATGGATCGTTTTTGGTTTGGCTTCCGGGTTGATGTTTAATTTTTTCAGGACGTTATTCTTGTCCGGCGGGGAGTTCAGCTCTCCCTCGTTTGTCTCTTCCGTTTCCGGAGCTATGCTTGGATTTATTTTTCTCTATGCCATAGCAAAGATCGGGAAGAAGCTTTTAAATAAAGAGGTGATGGGCGAGGGCGATTATTATGTCGCGGCGGTCCTTGGCGCATATCTGGGCTGGCAAAATGTTTTTGTGGCAATTTTTCTTTCCTATTTATCGGCCTCGATAATTATTGTCTTCCTTCTTTTGGCGAAGAAAGTTAAATTCGGAGATTATATCCCGTTCGGCCCGGCATTTGCGGTCGGAGGGATATTGACGATCTTTCTGGGAAAAACGATCATTGGCTCATACCTCTCCCTATTCCTATGAAAATAAAGATGGGAACGATTGGCATCATTGCCTTTGTTGCTTTTTTGACTTACTTTATTTTTCTGATAAGGCAGGATATAATTGATAACCTGGGATTGAACAAAGAATGCCAGAAACTGTCGCAAAAGCTTAAAGAAGAAGGGGACAGGGGGGATCGGTTAAGAAGCCGGCTGAAAAGAATAAAAAACGGGGATTTGGTCGAAGAATTGGCCAGGACCCGGTTGGAAATGATCAAAAAAGGCGAAGTAGCGTATAAAGTTATCTTAGATAAGTGACGCCCAGGTGGCGGAATTGGTAGACGCAAGGGACTTAAAATTCCTCGGTCGCAAGGCCATGCCGGTTCGATTCCGGCCCTGGGCAGGTTTCTATTTTACAAGCAAGAGGTCGTAAGGAAGGTCTTCGAGGTCGATTTCGTTGCGGGTTCCGCTAAGAACCGCTCGTTCAATGACCGATTTTAATTCCGCTGTATTCCCCGGCCATTGATATTTCATAAAAACATTTTCTGCTTTATTGGATAATCCATTTATTGCCCGGTTATGTTTTTTATTGAATTTTTCAATGAAGCGTCCGGCAAGAAACGCGATATCGGAGACCCTTTCGCGCAGCGGCGGGATCACTATCAACATTTCGGAGAAGTATTCAAAGGTTTCTTTATTGATCTCGGCTAAATTTAGCTGGCGGCTTCCGGCGACAAGGCGGGAAGGGGCCTCCTTCAAGGAATCCAATATTGAGGGCAGATATTCAATATTACCAATAAATAATGTTCCTTTTTTTGTCTCCTCAATGATGCCGGGAGTTTTGTGGAGGTCGGCTGTTGTCATCCCTTTTGTTTTTCCAAAGAGCAGGGTTTTTGCTTTTTCAGCGTTTAAACCTTCATTTAGGTAAAGAGTGTTGAATGGAAGCTCCGGCATTGGGCCATCTAGGTGAAAAAGGGAGCCAAGGGCCTCTTTTTCCGTCCCCGGTTCGCCAAGGATCAAGGCTCGATTGTGGAGGGGAGCTTTTTTCTTGATCTCATCGATCAAGTTGTTGATCTTGTCGCTTTGCCCGAGTGGATCCGGCTGTTCAAATTCATCTTTTTGTAATTTTGTCCCTTGAAGAAGAAGATATTTCCTGTTCAAGATCGTTTCCGTCATTTTTAATATCGATTGAACGTCAAAGGGCTTAATAATATAGTCGCGGGCTCCCAGGGCTATAGCTTCGCTCGCTTTTTGGACGTCGTTTACCGCGGTAACCATGACGACTTCAAGCGCAGAGTCGATCTCTTTTAGTCTTTTTAATGTCTCAAGCCCATTTAATCCGGGCATTCGGACATCAAGGTAGGCAAGGTCGAATTTATGGTCGGCGGCCGCTTTCATCCCGCCCTCGCCGGAAGCGGCAAAAGAAACCTCGTACTTCCCCTGAAAGATCAGGGAAAAAGATTCCCGGATGGAATATTCATCGTCAATTACAAGAATTTTATTCATTTAGTAAAACGGTCGATAATGATCAAGGCCTGCTGCCGAAGCTTTGGTTCGGCAAGGATCGCCCGGGTAATTTTTCTTACCATATCGACGGATCCTTTTCCGGCAACCAAAGAAGGGCCAAATTCAGCTGCGATCGCCATTTTTACGACTTTTTCAACGGCTTCTTCGATCGTCTCTTCTTTCAATAAGCCGTTTTCTAATCCTTTCTCAAAAAGATCGAGTTTTGCCAGCTCCTTTTGTTCAACGTCTTCTCCCATGTTCTGGCCGATGATAAACGGAAGGATGGACTTGGTTGGGGGCCAGTTCTCTTTTTTTCTGGGGCTTGGAACTGTTTGCATGTTCATTTTTATCACCTCTTACCTTTAGTAAGTGCAATCTTATTGCCAACTCTTCAAGGCAAATTTAGCATATCTATATGTGCAAAGCAAGGAATTGTTGCACAAAAGTAGTGCAAAATATTCATTTTATATATTGACTAAATACGAATTACAAGGGATAATTTATAGGTGATAAAAAAGCTGTATTTTATTCTTGCTGCTCTCATTATCTTCTGCGCGCCTTCTTTCTCAGCGGTAACTTGGGTTACCAAAGTTTCTTCAACCGATGTGTACAATAAAATTGTCGCAATAACTCCCGAGAGAGCCTTTGTTATTGGCAATGGCGGAAAAGTAGGCTATACGTCGAATTACGGAGATTTTACTTTTGCGAGCTGGGATCCAACAAATACTAATGCTTTGCGCGATATTTTTTTCTACACGACATCCGAAGCAAAAATGGTGGGGGACGTTGGAACAGTTGTATCGGTTTCTTTCAATCAAACTACCGGGGCTTATTCGTATGCAACCATATTCTCGCCTCCTGGTGGCGCTAGCCTTGAGGGCTGCACATATACAGCCGACGATGGTATTTTTACTTTGACTGGATATGATTCAAGTGGAAATGGCGGAATTTGGCGAAGCTCTGATGGAATGGTGTGGACAAGGAGTCTTGACGAGTTAAACACAAGATATAAAAGAATTTATTGTACCCCAACTGCGATGACCGGTTATGTTGTTGGGGCAAAGTATGATGGAGCAAATATGATCCGTTCGGTATTGACTACGTCGGATGGGGATAATTGGGCGGCGCCGGCAACTTGGGTTGTATCTCCGGCTTCAGCCCAGCAAGGGTATATTAACGATTTGCAGAATTATGATGCAAGTAATAGTGGCGGCGCGCGCAAATGGATCGTCGGCAGCGGCGGTTTTGTATACTATTATGACGGAACTTGGAGCGATAAAAGCATTTCCGGCGGACCGGATCTTTACGGGGTTTATTTCACCAGCTTAACTAACGGCTGGGTTGTGGGAGATGGCGGAAAGGCATATCATACGACCGATGGAGGAGCCAACTGGACGCTTACCCAGCTTGATTCCGGCTATACGCTTGAATCTGTCAGTCTTAGCGGTGAAGCCAACGGCTGGATAGTTGGAAAGAGTGCTGCCGGATCAAAGATCTATAATCTTTCTACGGTCCCTTCTTCCCTTGAGATTCAAAACGTTAAATTGGACGGAGTTACCTTGGAGAGCTCGGGCAGCGGCATTTCCATTACTAAATCAAGCAATCGATCGGCGATCGCGTTTGAAATAGCGGGGACGAGCTCGATTTCTAACTTTCCTCTTACTGCCGAAGTAATTGCTACAAAGAGCGGTTCTACGGCGACGACATATCAAATCCTTGCTTCAGAGATCATAACGCGGGAAGGGAGCAGTCTGGCAACCGTTGAGTCAAAACAGCTGGCAACTTTTGAAGTTGGAACGTATACCTGCGTTGTTAATGCCTACTATACTACTTTAACAGCGTCTAAAACATTTACTTTAACCGTTGCATATATTCCTGCTCCCGTGGATACAAGTAAGCCGATATCCGACCCTATTCCGGCTAAGGTTTTTGGTCCCGCCGATACGACAGCGACTTTTACAATTACCGTTAAAGCCGACGCAGATATTGACTGGAGTAAAGTCTCCTCGGTAATTGTTGCGCCTGGGATCGAGGATGTTATTGTGGGTAAGGCTACGATCGTACCCCACGCTGGTTCGCTCAAAGCGAGCAGGACGGGTGCAGCGGCAAGTGATTCGTATAAAGCGACGGTCACCTTTAACTTGCCGTCGCATATGCCGCGGGCGATCTATAGTTTTATGTTGAAGGATGATAGAAATGGGGCGGGAATCATGCGGCCTAGTCGTTTTGCTTACGCTAGAACAAGCAATTAAATAATTAATGAGAAAAGCGCTCATCATAATAATATTATTCTTTCTTTGCGGGGTTGGCTTTGCCCAAAACGCGATGGATCCTTCGCGCCTTGCAGTCGGAGGCCGGGTGATCGGGCTTGGCAGAACTTTTGTCGGCCTTTCGGACGACGTTAATTCAATGTTTTTAAATCCGGCTGGTCTTGCTTCCCTTGGCCAGTGGGAGATGACCTCCATGTCGGGTAAATTTGCTGAAGAATATTCTTACCTTCTAATTAATGGCGCGTATCCCACCGAAAGATTTGGAACTTTTGGCGTAGGATATGTTCGGGCATCAACGGGCGGCGTTCCGGTCACCAAGGTCCTTGAGGGGACCGAAGCTGACCCGATCTATGTTATCGACCCATCCCAGCCGGCGATCGATTACTATAATAGTGTAATGTTTTTATCCTGGGGAAAAGAGTTGCCCAGGCTCGACATCCCCAAGCTTACGTTCTTAAAAGATATTCCGATCTCGATCGGCGCCAGCTATAAAATGTTTGGGACCTCTCTTACAGGCGACCATATTATTGATGGGGCCGGCACCGGGACCGAGCTCGACCTTGGCTTAAGGGCGGAAGTGAACCCCTGGATCACGCTGGGAGCTTATGGCAGGAATGTTCTCCCCTACAGCATGGGCGGGAAATTAACTTACGGCGATAGTTATTCTGAAACCTATCCGGCAACATTTTATTATGGGGCAAATGTTAATTTGTTTGGCGGCAATGGTCCGATCAAAAATGACAAGCTTGAAGGGCAGAAATTAAATTTATTGACTGATTTTGAATATAACCAATCGCGGCCCCTTTTGATGCATGCCGGCGCCGAATGGGAGATCAATCCGATGATCGCGGTCAGGATAGGCTTGGACCAGGACGTGACCTCCGATAAGAATAGCAATAAGGTGATCGAAAGCAGTTTGGCTTATGGGGTCGGATTTAATTATGCCGGGTTCCGCTTTGACTACGCGATGCATAATTTCCCGGGACTCCCGGGAGTCTCGAACCAATACTTCTCCTTTACCTATGGCCTCCCCTGGACAAAAAGCACGCAGCCAGTGAAGCGAACAGGTTTGGCTTCGGGGGAAGCAGTTAATTACACAGGAGGAACAATAGAAAGTACGGTCGGTAAAATTGAGATCTTTAGCCCGATCGACGAGTTGAATACATCTAACCCATCGATTGAAATAATCGGTATTATTAACGAACCGAAGGCGAATGCGGTTTTTATTAATAGTAAACGGGCGCAGTTTACTTCCCTGCAGGGGAATTTTAAGGCTACCGTAGGTTTGAAAGGTGGAACCAATAGTATCTTGATCGAAGCTAAAAGAGGGGACGAGTTGCTGGCGATGAAAGAGCTTATTATTGTTAAAGTTCAAAAAGTTGTTCCGAAGAAAAAAGAAGTCGTGAAGAAAAAGACAATAGTTAAAAAGAAGGGGAAGAAGTGAAAAGGGAAAAACGAACAAACTCTATCCTCAATTCGTTTGTTTGTTTAGCTATTGTATTTCTTGCAACAATTTTTGGATTTTCTGCATTTAACAGTGTTATCCCCGTAAATGCGCAGGCCGCCGACCAGCCATTTTCAATTGTTGAAAAAAATCTTCCAATTGCAGTGGTAGGTCAGCGGTATCTTGCAAATATCATCGAGGTTGTCGGAGGTGTTCCTCCTTTTCAGTTTGTAATTGATTACGGTGCCTTGCCGCAAGGTTTACAGCTAAACTTTACGACCGGAGTAATTAGCGGGGTGCCGACGCGATCTGAAATAACGCAGTTCAATGTAGTAATTTCGGATTCTTCTCGTCTAATGAATAGCGGAGGGGCTAGAAGCAAGCAAATAGTGGTTGCGATTGCCGGCAATCCCGGCTGCAGACTAAGCGGGCGGGTCTTTGATGAATGGAACGTTCCTATAGCCGGAGCAAACGTCAGAGTTTCTGGAACGGATATAAGTGCGGAAACCGATGCAACTGGAAGGTATGTTATTGAAAATGCCCCTTCAGCCCCGATCGAGCTTATTGCTTCTAAAGCTGCGTATGAAGAAAATTTGCCTGTTCAACGAGATGCAAAGATCGTAAGAGAGATCCAAAACATTGATATCATTCTGAGGCCTTCGGCAGTATATATTTCTGGATTTGCTGAAGACGCAAGAATAAACAGTCCGTACGGAACCTTAGTTGATGGGAAGATCGGCCAACCCTATTCATTTACTTTCGAGGTGGGGGGAGGGATCAAACCGTATTCGTGGACGCTGAAAAATAGCGTTTTGCCGCCCGGGTTAGTTTTAGATGCCGCAACCGGGACGATCCGGGGGACGCCGCAGGGAGTTGCCGGACGCTATCTGATCCGGGAGCAATACAGGATAACCGCGGAAGTATCTGATAGCCGCCCTGGAGGGAACCAAAAAGCTTCAAAACGCTGTATTTTATACATTGATCCCCCTGATCTGCCAAAAGGAAAATTGCAGGGAAGAGTTATTTCCGTAAACAATCAAGAGCCGATCGCCGGAGCAGTTGTTACGTTGGAAGGAGTCATAACCGCGACGACGGATGCTTCCGGGACCTTTACCATGGAGAGTGTCGATGTTGGTTCTCATCGGATCGAATATACTAAGCAGCCGGGTTATATCCAGACATATAAAATGGATAATAAGGTTTTTGATGGGCAAACAACCAGTATTGACTTGATCTTGCCAAGGATTGGGAGCAACAAAGATCGTTCCGAGATATTGTCTACAGGATTGCCGCCCGGGTCAATTGGAAAACCTTATGCTTACACGATCGAAGCCTTTGTTCCGATTTATCAGTCGAGAGGGGTGAACAATTGGGAAATGACAACCGTGAGCGATGCTCGCACTCAGCTAACTAGAGGCAATATATGGAATGGACTAGAAATAAAAGACATAGCGAATGAGTATTTTTGGAGATCCGGCGTTGCTTTAGGCGAGGTGATCGGGACGCCGACAGTGGCGAGCAATGTGATAATGCAAATTTCCGGATCCCCTGGCCGTATAGAATTTAGGGCGATCATTAATTCTGACGAACCGACGGTTGAAGGGCATTTGAAAGCGCCGAATGGAACCGCCGTAACCAATGTTACGGTCAGTATTGAGGGGAGAGTCGGAACCTTGATCAATGACCTTAGTGGATACTATAAAATTCGTGTTCCGGTCGGTAAGAACACGATTTATTTTTCTGCTCCCGACGGGAATATTGTTTCGAAAGTAATAACGGTTGAAGCGCAGAATAACAGCAGTTATACGCGCGATGTTGTTATACAGGAAGTGGGGAGATTGAGCGGGCGAATATTTGACCATAATCTAGATCTTTTCCCGTATGTCGGCGTCAGCATTGAAGGGACAAATAAATATGCTGAATCAGAAAGTAGAGGCGATTACACAATGCAAAATGTCCCGGTTGGAAACAATACGCTTGTCTGCAAAATGCCGGGATTTTTTGTTTCCCGCGAGAGTATTTCTGTTGTCCGCGGACAGCTTACAACCAAAGATATAAAACTAAAAAAATCTGCAACTATTGTTGGAAGGGTTAGCGACTCGGTTAGCGGAACATATCTTAATGGCGCGACTATTCAGGTCGTCGGCAATGCCGCCTCAAGAGTTTTTTCTCAAAGTGCCGGCGGTCCTTCCGGGAGCTATACGCTTGATAATATTCCTGCCGGAACCTGGAATTTATCCTGCTCAAAAGATGGTTATGGGACCGTGACAATAAATAATATTACAGCCGAAGTAGCAAATCCAGTTACGGTAAACTTTTCATTGCGTGAGAATGCATACCGAATTGACACGGATACGTTGCCGGAGGGGATGGTTGGTAAGTCGTATACTTTTGATCTGATCGGGGTTGGTGGGACGTTGCCCTATAATTGGTCGTCGCCCAAATTGCCCGAAGGATTAAGCATTGAGGCAACGAAAGGTATTATTATGGGGAGGCCGCAATCTGCGTTTGACGATGCAGTTACTATCGATCTTACCGATTCTTCTTTTAGAAAAAATGTCGCAAGTAAAAAATTACATTTAAAAATTTATCCTGCCCTCAGAATTACTTCTCGAACTTTGCCGAAACTGATCCAAAGCCGGGCAGGTGGTGCAAGTTTGCAATATTGGGCGGATTTGTCGGCAACAGGGGGAAAACCGCCTTATACTTGGACCGCAGCCAACCTTCCCACCGGTTTGTCTGTTCAAATCGGAAATGATGGTGCATGGTTTCTTTTTGGAAGTACAAACTCCCTTGAAGCTAGAACTGTTACATTAAATGTTCGAGACAGCAAAAATTGGAGCGCTTCGGTCAATTGTGCACTTGAAAGCCAACCGCAACGAGGTACGATCGAAGTGACCGTAACGGACTTCTATAACAATACCCCGATTTCCGGCGCGAGCATAGCATATGATGGGAATACGCCTAACGATGTTTCAAATGATTTTGGGAAATTTACGATCTCCAATCTTCTCGGTGGGAACCATAGGCTAGTCTGCAGCAAGAATGGCTATGATCAAACGATCATAAATACGGTCGAAGTTACCGGTGGGCGCATAACGGCGGTAAGCATTGCCTTAAAAAAACCATTTGGGTTTATGCCATACGGGCGCTCCCCGATCGGGACAGTTGGTCTTCCTTATATATATACTTTTGAAGCTTGGGATGGAACCCCTCCCTATACCTGGGAGGCGAATTTCGAGTTTATTCCAAAACCGGTTGGCTTCAACTTTGATACGACGAATGGGGTGATAAGCTGGGTGCCGAGGGATCAGGTTCATGCCGATCTAAAAGTTAAGGTAAGGGATCGTGCGGGAACCGAATTAAATGGTGCTTTTAACGTTTCGGTAAATCTTCCGCCGCCGACCGCTGAAACGATTGTTTTTGGATTTGTTACCGATCCATACACCAGGCTGCCGATCGCAAATGCGACCGTCGAAATTGTCGGCCAGGCGGCAAAAAGCGCGACATCTCTTCCAGACGGGTCATATCGTATAGGAAACCTTTCTTCCGCAACGTATTCGATAAGATGCCGCAAAGATGGATTTGCTGTTTCTCAAATAGACAATATAAGTGTTCCCGACAAACAAAGTACTTCCGTCAACTTTTCTTTGTTAAAGCCGGTAGCCATTCTTACAAATTCTATCCCTTCGGTCCTGGCAAGCAGACGGTTTGTTGCGACTTTGGAGGCTGCAAATGGGAAACTCCCATATAGCAACTGGAGATTTACCTCCGGCTCTCCGCCGCTAAACATTAACAGCAGCACCGGCAGTATTACGGGATTTCCCACGATCGCCGGAAATTATCCATTTACTGTTTCAGTTACGGATGGCGGGGGGACTACGGCATCTCAAAATTATACGCTCCAGGTCTTGCCAAGAAGAGTTGGGACCATTACCGGAACGGTAAAAGATAGAAGCGGGCATCCAATTGGATCTGCATATGTAACCTGTTCTATTGAGTCGCAACGCCTTAATACCCAATCCGATCCAAGTTCAGGCGTCTATACTTTTGCAAATGTTTGGGAGGGAACACCTGACATTACATGTTGGAAAGATGAGGGGACTGATTATCTTCAGAGATTTTACCCAGGATATAATATAGTCGTTCGAAACAATACGGCAGTTAGACCGAATGAAGTTTCAGCGGCGGATATAGTATTATCCAAGAAATTAACTATAAAACCACATGTTACGATCAGCGGTCGCACCGATTTACGCTTTAATGCCACCCTCGAAGTTTACGGAGACGATAAGCCTTTTCAATATAAAATTTTAGGCGGCAGGTTGCCGCAGGGCCTGGCAATTGAAGGGGATGCGGTTGTCGGTATTCCGACGTTGGCTGAACGAACGTATGTGACTCTTGAAGTAACGGATAGTGCTACGGGAATTGACACCAGGGAAGTAAATTTTTCTATGTACCCACAGCC
>JBAYJF010000041.1:0-11604 GCA_041665245.1 Candidatus Margulisiibacteriota bacterium
AATCTAAAAGACAGCTTCTGCAAGGTCCAAAACGGCGAGATCATGGTCCTTGGATTGCATATCAGTCCATACTCAAAAGCCGACCAGAACAAGGTCAATCCCCTGCGGGAGAGAAAGCTCCTTTTAAATAAGCGGGAATTAGTGAAATTAGTCGGGAAAGTGTCCGAAAAAGGATTGACACTAATTCCACTTAAGGTATACTTTGATGGGAATTGGGCAAAAATTGATGTCGGTTTAGCCAAGCCAAAGAAAACTTTTGAAAAACGTGAAACACTCAAAGCTAGAGCAGTTAAAAAAGAAATTGATCAGGTTTTTAAAGGAAAAGGTTATGATCGAAAGGACTAGCGGCGCCACTAGCGCCCCAAAAAAATATACGGTAGCGGATCTTTACGGCGAAGCAAAAGGGTTGCTCGATAAAGAGATGCGCGGCCTTAAAGGGCTATCGGCCAATGAACCTTTGCCGGAAGTTGAACTGGCAAAGATGGACGCCCTGGCTAAGCTGATCGCAAACACCGTATTAAAGGATATGAATATCGCATGAGCATTAAAGGACCAGGAGAGAGACCGTTTATTCCGCCCATTTCGGCAAAAGAAGTAAAACCGGAAAAAGGGCCCGACGAGAAACTTGCACCCCGACCTGCCGCACCCCAGCCTGTAAGGCCGGGGATTGGACACGGACCGGAGCTTGATGCGCATGCCCTCGCAACGCGGATGGCACTTTTGGCGGCGGAAGCCAAAGAAAAAGAACTGAAGTTTGAAGATATCATTGACCGCGCGATCCAGGAAACCGGAATGACAAATCCGCAAGGGGCGATGGAAGAGGTCAATCGGCGGCAGCAAAAAGAGATCGAAGACGAGATCACCAAAATTAAAGATAACAAAGATCTAATGGACGATGCCGAATCCTGGCAGAATTTTGCAGAGGCCCTGTCCAAAATGTCCGAAGAACAGATCGAAGGCTTTCTTGGTCTTCTTAAGTCCACGATAAAAAATACAGAATTTGCCTAGTTGATCGGGGCCGTAAGGGTTTTGACGGGGAGCGTGGAGGGAATAGTCGCGAGCCGAGGATGTCATCTCACCTCGTTAATCATTGGTGGCACACGTACAAATGCAGACGTTAAACAAGCATTAGCTGGTGTGGTTTGGAGCTATACTAACAGTACAGTTCTTGAGCCCGCCGGTGTTCCAGCTTAATAATATAAGTTGGCCGTTTGCCGGGTTCGCCGATAGGTCCGGGAACAAACGTTATTTTGTCGGATACTAGTTCAGCTTCTCCGTCTGGCTGATCTGGAAAACAATAAAACGGATAGCGCGGGAATTACCTGGCTTCGGGTTAAGTCCCGGGTGAAATAAAATCAGAAGCTACGCTCGTAGTGACTAGTCCAGCTGCCTTTTCGGACAGGGGTTCGACTCCCCTCGGCTCCAGTAATCTAGAAAGCAGAAAACCGAAAGCAGAAAGCAGAGCACAGGTGGGTACCATGCACCTCCCTGCTAACTGAGCTCGGCTTTCTGTTATCTGCTTTCATATTTTCCCACTTCCTCCTGAGTTCTGCTTTCGGCTGCCTGCTTTCTTTTCTTCTAATCAAGGGACTATCTGCTTTCTAGTTCATGCCTCAAAGCCCTCAGTAATCCATTGATCATCTTGCCAATCTCATCGGCTTGATTATAAAGACATATTTTCTTTTCTGTCCCAATATATCCGATACCTTCACAAATCTGTATCAACGGTACGCACTCCATCAATGACCCCCTTGCCGTATTGTAGTATTGCCTCTTTTCCTTGGGATGCATCCGACCCTGCCCCTCTGCAATATTCAATGGAATAGATAACGCCGCCCGTTGGATCTGGTCCTTTATGGATCTATCATTTATCTGCCGGCCAATGGAATAAATTTCGATCACAAACAACATTGCTTTTTTATAAACTTCGAGATTTTCAAACAAAAATGGCATTTTAAATCACCTCCCTTATATATAAAGGGATAGCAATGTTATTGCCAGGCTAGAAAGCAGAAAACTGAAAGCAGGAAGCAGAACACAGATGGATACCATGCTTATCCCTGCTAACTGAGTTCTGCTTTCGGCTATCTGCTTTCTTTTAATAGCCATTTCTCAATCTCGTCCGTCCCACGTGCAGAAATTCTCGCAATGAACGGAGTTTCATAGGAATGAATACTTTTTATCTCCCTCTGGATCCTCTTCCAGTTCTTGGGCGCGGCTTTTAGAACAGAAACATACTCGCTAGTTTTTTCGATCTTCCCTTTCCACCAATACGCGCTTTTAACGGGAAAAATATTGGCGCCGGCGATCAGGCGATTTTTCAAAAGGAGCCCAACGATCTTCTCGGCTTATTTTTTATTTTTATAAGTCACATAAACTAAGATCATCGGATCAATTATACTCCCGCCGGGTTGCGTTTCACAATGTTAAGCATTACAATATCCTTGCAATGAAAAAATATTTATCGGTCCTTTTTGTTGTCATGCTTTCTATCTCGGCTTTCGCCTTAGGAAGCGCGCCAAAACTCCCCGGCGTCAACGATCTAAAACAGCAAGTAGTAACAGAATTAATGAGCTTGGATTCCGATATTGCCGGAGTTGCCCAGCAATTAGCCATCCTCTTGCCAACCGGCGGGGATATCCGGCCGCTCTTAAGAAAGATCTATGATGAACACTCCTCCGTCGCTGACATCGCGGTAATTGATCCCGCGGGGATCATCCGCATTATCGAACCGGCAGCCTATAAAAGCGCCGAAGGAAAACCGGTCAACGGGATGGACCAGCTTGATATCATGAAAGAGACAAAAAGTCCGCTCCTTAGCGAACAATTCATGGCGGTCGAAGGTTTTTCTGCCTGCTCGCTCGCCTATCCGATCTACTCGACCGGGGGCAAGCTTTTCGGCTATATCAGCGTCGTATTTAAGCCAGACGCATTATTGAAAAAAATAATCGATCAATATGCAACGATCAACCCGACAGTTGAAGTAACCATGATCCAGCTGGACGGACGGATAATCTATGACAAAGATATTTTACAGGTCGGCCAAATGACTTTTACATCGCCTAATTATAAAAATTATCCGGCATTGTTAACCCTTGCCAACAGAATGACAGCCGAGGCGACCGGCCAAGGAGTCTATGAATACTTACCCCAATACGGAACAACCCCGGTAAAAAAAGAAGCGGATTGGTCGACCATCACCCTGCATGGCAGAGAGTGGCGCCTGGTCGTTTCAAAAATTATTTCCTAAGCGCATTAAACGAAACATCGTATACATTGCGCGCGTTCCAGATCAGAAAACGATCAACCCCCTCGTCTTTGCACGCTTTTACTTGATCACGGATGTACTGCGGCCCGTAATTTGGCGAAGCTAAATTAAATCCCTGGATCCATGGAGCAAGAACGGTTGCCTCGCCCGACAATATCTCCAATGATTTTTTAACTCCTGTGTTCATAAAATAGTAAGGATGCGAACCGGGATTGGCAAAGCCATCGTATCCGGCATGGAAGTGCGAAGGATAAAGCATCGGGCAAAGCACATCTAGATATTTTGCCATCCGCTTCAGGTCCTGGCCCAGAGTATCAATGTCGAATTTGCTTTGCCAAGCTGTAACACCAAAAATATCGACCGCAAGGGAGGTATCATATTTTTTTGTTCTTTCGCGCACTTCTTTTAAAAATTCACAGATAATGTCGACTTTGGTCACCCCTTTACCTGCCGTCGGATAAACCGCCGACCTGGCGTTCCCCTCCGCCGGGAAGCGGACATAGTCGAATTGGACCTCATCGACCCCTGACAGAGCCGCCGCTTCGGCAATAAGGGCATTATAGAGACGAACTTCATCTTTATACGGATCCACCCATTTTCCGCCTTTTTTATCGCGGTAAAGCGCCCCGCCGGCCAAGTGGATCCCAAGATCCGGCCGCGCAAGGACAAGCTGATCGTCTTTAATAACGACCACTCTGGCGGTAACGATAAAGCCTTCTGCATGCAGCTCTTTTGTTATTTTTGAAAGCCATGGACTTGGAGAAACTTTAATATCGGGCCTTAATTTTCTCTCTTTTATTAACGGCAGGAATTGAGGAGTAAGCGCTTGTTTAGCGTCAATAACAATTGTGTTGATACCGCAAGCTTTGGATTGAGTTTTGATGTTGTTGAACCATTTCGGCAGCGAAGCCACGGTAGCCGTAACGTATACACCTCTCTCCGACATTCTTTTAGCCAGCGCACAGCCGGAAACCACGATACACAGCAGTAACAGGACTATTGTTTTTTTCATAATGCCGTTATTGTAACATACAAAATACGTTTGACTACCAAAAATATTCGTGAGAGAATTAAACGTCAAGAGGAGGAAACAAGCATGTCTAAACCAATTATTATGGTCGTCGATGATGAGATCGACGTCGCTAATGTAATTTCCAAAACGATCAAAGAAAGCACGCTCTATGGCGTCGTTACAGCCTATTCCGCAAAAGAAGCGCTAGAGCAGCTTTCCAAACACAAAACCCTCTTTGGCCTTGGCGGAAACCAGATAAGATTAATTTTCCTGGACATTAAAATGCCGGAGATGGACGGGCTCGAGCTCCTCGAAAAGATCCGCCGCGATTACGGAGAAGATATCGGCATCTCCATGCTGACCGCTTGGGAAGACGAAGAAAAATGGGAAAAAGCCACTTCCGGATTTGTCATCAACTATATTAAAAAGCCTTTTAAAACCGAAGATCTCGTATCAACTATTGATAAATTCTTTGAGGGCGATGAAACCAAAATGGTCCTCAACACTTTTGAAAAACATCTGCTTAAAAAAGAAGAATTTAAGAAAAATCAGCCCTAAAACACGATCTTAAACGTCGAGCCCTTCCCCATTTCGCTGCTAACGGAGATATTCCCGCCATATTGCCGGATGATCCGGTAAACGATCGATAAGCCAAGGCCGGTCCCTTCGTGTCGCGTCGAGAAAAACGGATCAAATATTTTTTCCCGCAGCTCTTCCGGGATCCCTTTCCCGTTGTCCGTTATCTCGACTATTTTTTTCTGGTCATCGAGATATGTTTTAATTGTGATCCTCCCGCCGCCGGGCATCGCTTCGATCGCGTTTTGGACAAGGTTCACAAAAACTTCCTGCAGCTCCTCAATGTCAGCCTTGATCTTTGGCAGGGGATGCAAATCTTTGACAAAGACCGCCAGACTGGCAGGGAAAAACGCAAGTGTACTTTCCAATACTTCATTGAGATCGATCTCTTTTTCTTCTTTCGGCTTTTCTTTAGCTAATTGCAGCATTCTCTGAACAATGCCCGATATCCGATCAATGTGCTTGAGCAATAGATCGCGATGCGTTTTTAGAAATTCGATGTCTCTCGGCTGATTAGCCAGCCCTTCCGTTTCAGCGCGGATCACCGTCAGCGGATTCCTTATTTCATGGGTAACGCCGGCCGTTAGCGTTCCTAGCGAGGCAAGGCGCTGAGATCTTTCTAATTGCCGCTCAACTATTTCGAGCTCTGCATGGATCTTTTCATAAGAACGGGTATGATCTAGAACGACGGCTGCCTGATTCGCAAGAACTTTGAGGAGCCGAATATCATCATCGGTATAATGCTCTTCCGATAATTTTGGCCCCAACACAAAGATCGCAATTAAGCGGTTTTCGAGAAGACAGGGAATGACCAGCACCGCATTCAAGTCTTTCACGTCCATGATCGGCATCCGTTTTGAAATGAGCTCTTTGACCAGCGCGGAATCGATCTTTATTTTTTGCGCATTGTTGTCCGGCTTGCAGTCCTGCTTGCTGTACACAACGTATTCGGACGAGATCTTGTCCGCCGCAGTAAAGTTATCCGGCAAATAAATTCGCGGATTTGATATCTCGACAACGTCGTAAAAAGTGCTATAAAGCACTTTTAGGATATCGGGCAAAGCCAGTTTTTCTCCGACCTTGGAGCTGGAATCAGACAAGGATTTGTAATAATCGTATTTGCCGCGCAGGAATAATTTATCTGAAGTGGTTTGAATAAAAAGCCTAAAGGCTTGGTGGACCTCTCCAACAACTACCCCGTACATAATGGTTGTGGTCAAAAACAACCAATCGATATTATTGGATATATACCCGACATAGAACCAGACAAACGCTAAATATATTCCGCCCAAAAATACTATTGAAAGCAATTCGGCGATCGTGCGGCTAATGATCACCCGCATATCCATTAGACCATATTTTGTTATATTAAAAGCGATCAATATTGCATAAATAACGCTTCCAATATTCCCGATCAGCGGAATGAATGCCGGCCCAATATTAAAGGAGAGATTAAAATTCGTCCCGCCCAAAGAGTAACCCAGCAAAGCCGACCAAAAAAGAAGAGTGAATTGCTTTTTCTTATTTTCGGGAGCGTTATTCTTCGCAAAAAATAGGATACCGAAGGTAAAAAAGCTAAGGGTAAAAAAGTAAATTATGAACGGCAGATACAAAAACCCCGGTTCCGTATAAAAGTTTAAATTGAATTTCGGGCTGGTATGGTCAATGAACAGTGGAGTAAAATTGCTCAAAAAGAAAATACTGCCGATAACATAATTGACATATACGAACCATTTATATTTTTGCATGTAGCCCAGCATGATGTAATTAAAATGGAGAAAAGTGGCGGGGATAAAGATCACGCCCATCAGGCACAAACGGTCCCAAAAAGTTCCCCACATTTCCGAAGGGGAATTGATCATTAAGACAGAGAAAAAACACCACCAGGCGACCGAAAAACAATACACGGCAAAGACGCGATTGATCGATTCTTTAGGCGCTTTGATAAAAACGAGGACAGCTAAAAATATATAGACGAGACCGCTGAACAAATAAGAAAAACTATATTGCAGAAGAAACGAATTGAGCATAATGGAAATTATAGCGATTCCCGCTCGTTTCTACAACCAGCTATGCAGCCCAGCGCCCGGCAACCTGCTGGATATCCTCCGGAGAGTATACTTCGCCGCGATAGCCGTAGAAGTTTACAGGAATTGTAATGCCTGTCTCTGCCGTAAGGGCATCGATCCTATCCACCTCTCCCGGCTGAACAAACCCCACGGTCCCGTCGTCACTCATGCCATGCATCGCATAAGCAGCCGCTTCGGCCAAACAAGTAAAAGTCACGTTCGGAGGCGTTCCCAATCCAAAATCAAAATGGGGATCAAGCCCTGGGACATCTGCCAACACTTTTAGGATCCTGACCTCTTTATGTGCCAGCGCCACTTCTTCACTAATATTAGGGGGCTGGGCATCATCCACAAAGATCATCCCAGGCTTAAGCATTTCGCCGGTAATAATTGCCTTAGGAGAATTTGTCACTGTAACAATAATTCTGGTCCTGCTAATATCTTCAAGCCGCGTGCTCAGCTGGATATCCCAAGCAGCTTCCGGGTTGGTTGCAATTATTTCCGCCTTTAACTCTTCAAGCTTCTTGGCTTTTGAATCAAGATCGATCAGCAATAATTTCCGTGCACCGCTTGCGGCTAATATCTTTGCGCTTGCCGATCCGGTCGAGCCGGCGGCTCCAACGACTGCGATCATTTCTTCTTTATCTGGAGAAATAAGCCCTTTTACTTTTAAGGCCGTTCTGGCAATAATAAGAGAAGTGAACGCGTGTCCGGTAGTGATCCCAATACTTGCCCCTTCCCCCCTGGGAATCGTTCCATATCTTGTTAAAGCCGGGATCAAGGCGCCTAACCCAAGAAAACTCACTTTCATTTTTGAGGCTAAACGGATCGCCTGCCTGGCGCGGTGGACAGCCAACAATGGCTCCTTGGCCATATGCTGCTGCGGATCCATCATTATCCCGAATAGGACTCCAAATATATCCGTATCTCTTTTTTGAAGTTTTAACCCGGTCATCTTAGCGATCATCATCGGAGGCAAATATTTTACAATTTCCATGACCAGCGATTCGGGGAGATATCTAAAAAATGGGAACGGCCGATAGAGATCGTTGATATCGCGGGGATGGACCAAGAACCCGAATCTTCCGGGAACCGCTGTTTTTGACAGCCGCGGAGTCCAAAGAGAGATAAAATCAACAATTGCCGAACAAAAGCTGCCAAAAGTTTTAAATATCTCTTTAATTACTTTCTTGGCTCCTGCCTCCTTCAGCAAAGCGAAATCTTTTCTAAAAAAACTTCTAACCGTTTCAAGATCGCGCGGCAAAGCCCGATAGAGATTTCGGATCGTCCGGTACGGGGTCAACAAATAAATATAGAGAAAATATTTTGTTCTTGAAACTGGAAGAGCCGTCGATGCCTGCCTGCTAACGGCCTGCGGCACGCTAGCGGGTGCTTTTTTCTGCCCCGCCAAAGGGCGCACATAAGCTTTTTGCCCGCTGCTGGTCAGCATTTCTCTTTCCAGCGCGACTTGAAGCGCTAAATTAACGCTTCCAAAAAAATCGGTTAAAGTTCTTTTTAAAGTTTCTGCTTCTCTCACATTTTCCGGTAAAACCGGAGGAGTTTCAATTGTTTCATCGAGATTGATCCGGCTATGGATCTGCACAACTGCTCGCACGCCGTTTCTCCCCGGTAGAACAATAAAGAGCATCCTTCCCGGCCCCTTTGAGCTGGCAAGGTCTCTGGCAACAGACGCTTCATCAAAAAATAATTCTGCAGCTTCAAAGGTAGCCTTGTCGTTTATATCGACATCATATAGATTAATCGCGTTTCCGCCATCGACAACACTTTTATAGGTCCCTTCCAGCTCGCTGCCACCGGTCGCGGGGTCATATCTTGTTGGCCCCCAAGAGCGAGTCGACTGGCTTCGTATCCATTTTCCATCTCCGATAGGGCGAAGAACGCTAACATTTAAAAACCCGAGCCTTCCCCGTTGATCTTCAAGCATTCTAAAAATATCTGCAACTTTTGTTTTTTCCTGTGCTGCGAATAAGCCAATTTCTCGTACTATTTCACTCATTGTTGCCATAAGCGCTGCGGTTTTTGGGCTTAATCTTATTATAGCGGGGTCGGAATAGGTGCTTGGTGAAACGCATAAAGTTGCATAAGGCCCGGCAAAAGGATCGGCCGCCTGCCAATTCCCTCTCAGGTCAATAACGCCATCTACGAGCCGCCTTTGCAACTGTTCTGGCAGGATAGTATTAAAATCGAACTCACTTTGCACAGCTGATATGTCGTCAATAATGACCGTGTTAACTTTAGCAGCGGCTTGAAGCTCGCCGATCCTTCTGGCAATTTGCTGGATCTGTTCTGCGGAATATTTTTTAAGCCTATCGGACAACGTTCTGTTCGACTGTACTCCTGTGCTTTTAAAAAAAGCTCTTACTTCTTTTCCGATCTGCAAGGTATTGGGCCTAATTCTTACTACGCTTGCGCCAGTAATTGATCTTGGTCCTGACATTAATTATTTACTCCTGAATTTAATACGATAAACCTTGCCATATTATTATCGCCCACAATAATCAATAATTTCACTTTAATTTTCTCTTATTTCGATCAACTAAGCTGATCCAGGGTTGCAACCAGGGCTTGGACCTGCGCCGGAAGAGTGGCGATCAGCTGCATGAATCTTTCTTCTTCGCCGAATTCACGGATACTATCTCCGAGTGCGGCATACCCTTCCAAACCTTGCGCCTCTAAGATCCGGCCGATCTCGGCAATGGCATACTGCAAGATCGGATACGAACTATTCTCCCGCATCTTTCTTAAGTCACTCCTCAAGGCTGTCAGATAATTATACATATCCTTGGCATAAGTTACGGCTTTAGCAAACTCATCGCCATCAAACTTATAGACCATAAGCGCACAACCAAATTCGGCTGCGGCCATTGCCCGATATAATGTTTGGCCGATCTCCAGCGGCGCTTTGCTCCTATTTTGTTCGATCTCTTGCGCCAAAGCATCATGATCAAGGAGATGCGGCAGTTCACTGGAAGATAAAACTAAAACATCTCCCGCCGCCATTTTAACCTCTGCCTCTTGCGGAGGAAGAGGCTCGTTCATCCCCGGAGCGATCGATCCATCAACACCCAGGGCCGTTAATAATGAAAATTTATCACCGGCTATCTGCCTGATCGCTTCATAATGCCTGAAGGCAGCGGCGCCTTTCATTGGAAGAAATAACCGCATAGGATACTGCCGAATATTATCCGCACTAAGGATCATAAAGCTTCCATCCTCTCGGAATAGATATGCCCTGCAATTTCCAACGCTTCCAACAAACAAACTCCCCTTCTCTTCGTCAACCAACACCGCGACGGCAGCCGTCCCCATCATAAATCTCTGCCGCTGAGAGATCATTGCCGTATGCACCCCATGAAAAACCTTTCCCAAACCCCGCCCATCGCCAAAAGCTGCAACCATATACTCTGCTGCAAGAGCCGAAGCCTCTGCGCCATTATGTTCAACCATCCCTTGGCATAAGCCAAAGGCCTTTCTCTTTACCGCAGTTTCGATCGGGCTCGGAGTAACAAATAGCGCGCTTCTTGAAGCCTGCTCGCAGCCGCTATGCAAAAGACCGGCAACCTGAATGCCCATCACCGCTCCATCAAACTCGCCTTCTCTCCTGCTTGCCAACATGATATGCGCGTTCGTTCTTGCCATCGGCAGAGAGGACTGACTCAAACCCGTTCGGCCACCACGCTCATAAGATCGCCGCGGCCTGATATTTAACCCAACTTCATGTATTCTCATCAATATGGTTTTCGTTTGTTCTGCTAAATAATTTCAGCTATAATTATCTTAAGTGGCAAATTTGTGCAATTACCTTGAAAAAGTCGACTATTTTGACGAGAATTTCGTCGGAACGATCGCACTGCGCAGCGAAGAAGTCTCTCTTCCCAATGGGAGCAAGATCGCGCTTGGTCTCGACGGAAAACATTGGATCCTGGTCTATCAGGAAAAAGCAAAAGCTCCTTTCCAGGTCTTTGAATACGATTCGCGTGAAATGAAAATTTTTATTGATAAAAAGATCGGTGGAGAAAAAGAACTCGGCCGCTTTAAAGAGCTGGTCCGTTACTTTTTCCTCCACGCACAAACGGAAGAGCTGGTAACGATCCTTCCGCCGCAGGAGAATTAATTGATAAATATAAACGGCCTGGGTGCTTTTGGTATCTCGCCTTATCTTAGCGACGATCTCATGAAGCAGGCAAAATATAGCGACATTAGATCCCAAGCCGGTAAAGTCGCGTTCCTAACGGCTATCGGCGAAAAAAGAGGAAAGCCCCGCGTTGAAGAAGGGGTGCATAAGGCCCGCGGCGCGCTAAAATGGATCGCATCAATACTCGAAGATGAAAAGGAGAAAAAATGAGAAGTAATGTTTTAAAAAAGAAGGCTCCTAGCCTTGCCCTGCTACACGCGACCGGCGTTTCAAATAGCGATATGAAAAAACCTTTTATCGGCCTGGCTTCAAGTTTCACCGACCTTGTCCCCGGCCATGTCGACATGCGCGCGCTTGAAAGGGTCATTGAAAAGGGAATTCACGCCGGCGGAGGCGTCTCCTTTACTTTCGGTCTCCCGGCTATTTGTGACGGGATCGCGATGGGGCATAAAGGGATGCACTACTCTCTCCCTTCGCGCGAATTGATCGCCGACAGCATCGAATCGGTCACCGAAGCGCACCA